>CALIVE010000043.1 GCA_938048445.1 Minisyncoccota bacterium
CATATTGATATACCGATTGAAATTCTTAAACAGAGTGAAATGTTAAAAAATGAATATGCAAAAGCAAAGGCGATACGTTTTTATAAAACAAAAAAGTATGGCGAAGCAGTGGAATATATTAAACTTTCAGAAAGTCAGCATTTATTTGATATTGAAGAAATTAAAAAATTAATTAGAAAGTTAGATGATGAAGGAAAAATTTATACTGCTTATAATTATGCTAAAACTTTTAATTTAGAAAAAGAATTTAAAGATATAGAAAATAAAATTTTAGATGAAATAAATTATTGGATTGAAAAGGGAAGTTATCTTATTCCTATTGAAGAAATTTTAAAAAGCGGTATAAAGAAAGAAAAGATATCAGATTTGCTTTTTGAAGGTTTAGTTCGTTCTGAAATAAAAATGAATGAATTATTAGAATTTAAAGAGTTATTATATGATTATGATATAGAAATCAATATAATGAAAGATGTTATAAAAAGATTAAATAAACACAAAAAATATTCTAAAGCTGCTGATTTATTATATGCATTAAAAGAATACTTTGTATCAAAATTAGATGATGAATTAAAAGAATTGATTAAAGAAGTAAGCTTTGGGTTATATAAAGAAGAAAAAAATTTTGTTTATCTTATAGATATTTATAAATATTTTCCTTTTATTGAAGAAGTTATTGATGTTGTTGAATCTGTTAAAAATTATATGAAAGATGAAAGAGGAGTAATTAATTTTAATGTTTTAGATGTTGTTTTAGCTTCTTCAATTGAAAATAAAGAAGAAGTTATAAATGAATTAACAGAGTATTTTTTAAGTTTAGAAGAAAAGATTAGTCATATTTCTTTATATTGGTTTCTTTATCCTTTATTTAATACAGAAAAAGGCAAAGATATTAATTTAGAAAAACTTGATTTAGATATTTTTAAAAAATATATAATGAAATGTATTGAATTAAAGGCGTATGGAACTGCTTCTCTTTATTTTGAAAAATTATATAAACCTTTATTTAGTAAAGACCCAGAATTTTCTTCAAAAATAGAAGAGATTTTAGAAAAAGAGGTTTGAAAAATAAAATAAAAGGAGGTGAGTTATGAAGAGAGTGATTTTAGCATTGGTTCTTTTAATTAGTTTTCTTTTCTCCTTTGACACTCTTAAATATTGTAAGGAGAGAAGGGGAATGTTTGGGCTTGCTTATGGAAGGAAGAAAGGTTTGGTGTTGAAGTTCCCACTTTTTACTCCTTTTGTTGTTTTAAAGATAGTTCACAGAATTAATCCGCTTTCCACAAGGAATAATGGTCTTATGGAGATTATATTTTGGAATAATAGAAGTGGAATGCCAGGTGATATAATAAAGTCTTATCCTGATTTAGTAATTCCACGTCCTAATGCTGATACTTTTTTAACTACTTATTTGCCGACGCCTTGCAGTTTGAATTTAGATACTTTTTATATTGGGTTTATTAATTCTGATACAGTGAGGTTGATTTATGAATTAGATAGTATATTTAATAATCCAGGCACCCATTTTTTCTATGATAGTGGACGCATTGATACGATAACTCCAAGAGGTGATTTGATAGCAATGTTAATAGGTTTTAGAATTCAGCCAGGTTTAGAAGAGAGAGGAAAAGAGTTTTTTAATGAAGGTATTTATTCTTGTTTAGGCCAGAAAGTTATAAATCTTGAAAAGAAAGGGATTTATTTTAAAAGAACAAAAAGAGGTTGGAGAAAGGTAATCAGAATAAATTGAAAGGTTTAAAATATTTGGGTATAATTAAAATAATTTTTGATTAGAAGGTAAAATGATTGTAGATGCTGTATTAGCAATGGAGTGGAAATTATCAGGGGAATATGGGCTTTTCATATTAATTAGTTTTTTCATTTGTACACTTTTCTATGCTATTGGAATGGTGCGCTCTGAAAGTTATGAAGACTCTGATTATATGAAAGGTACTTTAACACTTTTTTATCTCATTTCTTTGGTTGTTCCATTAGGAAGTGTTTTTAGTCTTATTCTTATGCCTTTTATTTATTATAATTGTTTTAAATGTAAAAAAATAATTGATAGTAAAAATGTTAAAAAGCAAAAAAAGTCTTTTTAAAAAATCTGTTAATATACCAACGCCTTGGCCTTATACTTTAGAAAGGCAGAGTTTTCCAGCTGAGTGGCAGACAGGAGAATTTGTTCCAGTTGTAGATATTATTCCAGCAAAACCAGAGAAAACAGAAGAGAGGGATGAAGAGATAAAAAGAAGATTAAGACCTTTAAGAAGAACAAAGGATAAAAGATATTATGAAGACCCAGAGAGGGGCATATCTTATTATGAAGGGCAACCGATACCAAAAACTCCGCCAAGTCAGGGTTTAACTACACATCAACTTTTTCAATTTGTTCATAGTAAAAAAGCTTATAGGAAACTAATTTAAAAAATTAAATATTTGTGATAAATTGTGTATAAAAGGCAAAATTAATTTAAAGTTAACAAAAACAAGAAAATTATTTGTTTATGGAAAAAATAAACAAATCTGATTATTTATCTCTTTATTCAGTTCAACTTTATCAAACAAAAAAAGCTTCAATTTATTATATAAGAATTCCTTTTAAGGATTATCTTTTATCTTTTGTTTCAAGGAAAGGCATACCTAAAAAAGGCGAAACAATATATGTTATTCAGACAAAGGAATATCCTTTGCTTTATGTGATATATGAAGATGAAGTTCCGAATGACCCTGATAAAGGTTTTCTAAAAATAGAGAGTTTAGGCAGAAAAGATATTATAAAACAAAATGAAAATCAATTAGTTGTAAGGTTTATTGGTGGTGTGTATGAAGGTGTTTATTCTTTTGAAAAGCTTGGAAAAAGTCATATATGGAAAATGACAAATGTTTCTGATAAATATGCTGATGAAAGGCCAAAAAAACCAAAGCTTAGAACAGAACTTGATGTTGAAGAGTATCTTGAAAAATTAGACCAAATTTTAAAAGAAGGTTCTATTAGTCCTTTTATTGTTGCTGTTGATTTTGATGGAACAATTGTTAAAGGCGACCCAGGTAATGAGCCTTATCCTTATGTTAAGGAGGCGTTAGAAGAAATTAAAGAGTTAGGTGGTGTTATTTATATATATTCAAATAGGTCAAATCCAGAAGTTAAAAAAGAGATGTTAGAGAAATATAATTATGACCCAGAACAAGAAATGAAAGATGTTTTAGATAAATATGAAATACCTTATGATAAAATTCTTTCAGAAGAGGATGTTAGTATGAAAGTTCCTTATGATTTTATTATAGATGACCGTTCAATTCCTCCTTTTGATGGTGATTGGAAAAAAGTTGTTGAACATATTAAAAACAAAATATCCGAACCTGATTTTGAGCCAATGTCAGATAAATTTGATTGGGTTAAAAACGAAATAAAACAAATCTTTTGAAAACATTAATTTTAAACGATTATTTAAATATTCGTTCTTTTTTATGAAAGAAAATGTTATTATTATCAAAAATTGTTAAAAGAAAAGATGGTTGGTATGTAATTTCTGAAAAAACAGGTAGAAATCTTGGAGGTCCTTATAAAACGAAAGAGGAAGCTGTAAAAAGGTTGAGACAAGTTGAGTATTTTAAAAGAAAAAAAGGAGATTTGGGTATGTTAACTTATAAACAATTAAAACAAAAAATTAATAAAATTTTATCGGATAAAAGACCGCCAAAAAGGTGGTGGGAAAATTGTATGAAGAGGGCAAGAAAATTTGCTGATGACCCAGCGAGGTATTGTGGTGGTCTTTGGTATGGTTCTGGTGATTTTAAATATTGGGATAAAGATTTATTAGAAAAAATGAGAACATCTTTTGGTAAACCTTATAAAGGATAATGGAGAAAGAAAAATTAGCTTTTAAAATAATAGAACAATTAGAAAAAATAAGAGATGTTTCATCTTCTGAAAAAGAAGAGATTGTAGCTTTGATAGTTAATTCAACTGATGAAGAATATGAAGGTTGGAAACAAGTTTCTGACATTCTTGATGAAATTTCAAATGACTATTATTTTTCACTCAATAAAAAGATAAATGCAATTAGAACAAAAAAATTTAATATTAGAAAAGCTAATTTAGAAAAAGCTAAAAATAATGGTCATTTTTTTAGAATTTTTGGTGATAATTTATCGTTTTTGGATTTAGAAACAAAAATAGATAAAGAATTAAGAGAAATATTTGATGATTCGGAAAAATATTTTCAAAATCGTTAAAAGCAGTTATTTTTAGGAGAAAAATAAATATCAATGGAGAAAAAAAATGGAAAATTTAATTAAAAAAGGATTTAATTTTTACGCTCCAGTTTTTGACGTAATTTTATCCGAAGAGGATACAAAACACGTTCTTACTATTTACAAAAATGCTTCTTATCTTTCAAAAGAGGAAAGGATTCGTCAAGTTGATGAAGCGATTAAAGAATATGCTGATGCTTTTATTAAAGAATCAAATATGAATTTAACGCTTGATGGTTATTGGGTTGACCCAGTGAATAAAATTATTGCTGTTAGGTTTATTAACAATGACCTTCCGCCTTATAAAACTGCTGAACAATTATATACGGCTGAAAAAGACAGAGATGTTTCTTTTGAATTTTCTTCTTTACACGATGATTTAGTTACTTTAAGAACAAGACCAAAGAATAGTGATGCTGAGCTTTTTGATAAGAAGCCTTCTGTTAAATCTTCTTATTTTAAGAGAGCACAAAAGGAAGAGGAAGAGGAAAAAGAAGATGAAGAATATAGAGAATATCGGAAATTAAAAAGAAAATTTAGAGAGTTCTTAAAGACATTAGATATTGAGCGTCTTAAAGAGATTAGAGATGAGATTGTGAAAACTGAAACTTTAAAGAAAGCGCAAGAAGAAGAAGAAATTGGTATTGAAAGAGAAATTGGCGTTGAAACAGAAAATGAGATTATTAATGAGATAATTGATTATCTTGATACATTACCGATGGATGAAGCAAAAGATATTATAAGTGAGTATGTTGAAGCAGAAGGTGAAGAAATGGAAGTTCCTATTGAGTTTGAAGAAAGAGAAAGAGAGAGAGAAAGAGAAGAAGAAATTACGCCACCTGAAACTTTACTTGAAGCTTCGCTTGTTAAAAGGTTTGAATCTTTGAAAAACATTTGGCTTAATGAGCTTACTAATTCCCAAAAAGCAAAAGTAGCTGCTAAAATCCTTAAAAAATTAAACAAAATCAATGAAAAAGAATATTATGAAATCTTAAAGAAGGCAGAGGAATTAGAGGAGAAAGAAAGAGCAGAAGTAAAGATTGATGAGATTGATACAGAGAAAATTGAAAAAACAATTCAAAAAGCGGTTGATGTTCTTGAAGAAGAACTTGGTATTGATGTAGCTTCTTCAATGCTTAAAAATGCGATTAAGACAGCAGCTAATAAAAATATTGGTTATGACCCAGTAACAGATACTTATTATGGAAAACCAGAAGGTGAACCAACTTTTGCACAAGAAAAGAAAGCTCCTTTTTATGAGAAAGGAGAGCCAAAAGAAGTTACTCACGCAAGAGAAGAGGTTGCCAAATTAGCTTTTAGAATTATTGAAAAGTTAGAAGAGCGAGGCGAAATTTTACCAGAAGAAAAAGTGCAAAAATTTGCTGAATTATATCAAAAAAGCAAAGATGAGTTAAAACAAATTCTCAAAAAGCTTGAAACGAATGAATATGCGATTCTTACTGATGATGGTGAAGTTATTAATCTTGATGATTTATTCAAATAATTGTTAAAAAAACCTGTGTTAATTATTTTTAAAAAACAAATAATTTAAGGGAAAGAAAATGATAGATAGAAACATTAATTTTGTATTAAGGCACGGAGAATTACCAACAGATACAACTACAACTAATTCTTGGGTTGGTGGTTCGCCAGTGGGAATAAACTCTAATGGACAAATTTCGGCAATTGGCACTGCTGCTGGTCTTGCTAATGCTTATATTGGCGTGGCTTGGCATTCACAAAAAGAGGATAGTGAACACGAAAGTTTATCCACAGTGGTTTTTGCTCCTGCAATTATTACAATTAAAAAAGGCACAAATGAACCAATTGCCCCTTGGAGAACAGGTGCTGGTATCTCTTATGCTCCTGGAACAATTTTAACTCCGACAATTGTAACGCAAGGAGGTATTAATTATGCTGTTTGGACACCAGCAACAACTCCAGGAGTTTATCCCGCAAGAGTTTTAGAGGTTGAAGGTGATTCAGCCAACCCAACAGCTCTTACAATTTTACTTGGAACATTCACTTATACACCATAATAAAATTTAAATAAATTATTATTATAGATTTTATTTTAGAGCTGTGATTTCAACTGCATTTTTAAGTAGGAAATAATAAAAAAATAAAAATTGGAGCGAAAATATGCCTATAATTGAAATTAACAAAAAAGAATCTCAAATTAAAAAAGACCCTAATTTAATAAGACAAGAAATGTTAAAGAAAGAGGCTACTTTGTCTGCTGTGTTAGCTCATCCAAGAGGTTTAGATAAAATCGCTGCTACATTAACAAATCCTGTGCGGATGTATCTTGATTATGTTTCTATTTCTCGTAAGCTTGTGGTAGTTGAGCCAATTCCTGAAGGGCAAATTGCTTATTTTGATTATGATATTCCTGAATTTTATGGTGTGAAAGTTGGTGCTGATGGTACTTCCCGCTTCATTATTTGTAGAGCTGAGCGTGTTCAAATTGACCCATTTGAAATCTTTTCTAAAGCAAAGGTTCCTTTCAAAGAATTAAGAATTAGGAAATATCGTGTATTTGATAGAATGAAAGAAAGGCTAAAACAAGCGATGGCTTTAAGAGAGGATTTATTATGGTTTTCACTTTTCCATTCTGCTGCTAATGTTTACAATCAAGAAATTATTGAATCAGGAAATATAACGAAAGATGGTCTTGCCAAAGCTTTTGAAATGGTTGAGAGACATCGTTTGATTGTGTCTGGTGTTGTTCTTTCTCCGACTTCTGTTTTGGGTATTAGAACTTGGCAAAGGGATTATATTGATGAAGTTGCTCGTATTGAGATTAGAAGGACTGGTTATCTTGGCAACATTTTTGGTGCCAGCTTCTATGTAACAAATATGATTAAGCCTGTTGTGGAAAATGGAAATAATATTGTTTATCTTTATGTGGTAACTGCTCCTGAATTCCTTGGATGGTATCCAATTTATGAAGATGCAGCTATTGTTCCTGCTGATAGAGGTGATGATGGATTACTTGGCTTAACTTGCTATCAACTCTGCGGAATGATTGTTCACAATGCTCGTGGTGTTGCTCGTGTAAAAACAATTATTACGCCATAATTATAGAATAGATAAGGGTGGTGTGTGGGTGGGGTTAAAAAATTTAATTTAAAGATAAAAAGGAGGTAATCGTGCCAGAAAAGAAACCAAGAATTTCAGAAATACAATTAAATGCTTTAAAAACACTTGGTAGAGTTAATGTTGAATCAAAGCAAATAACTTTTCAGCCAGAATACAAAGAAGTTCGTTTTGTTTTTAATGGAACAAGTTCGGTTATTCATATTGGAGACCTTCGTTTAAATTCTGGTGAGTTAGGAATATTTATTAGTCCTGGTGAATTGATTGACCTTGAATTTTTTGCAACAAAAGAGAACATTAAAGCATCCATTAATTTATACAATGCAATTAATGCTGGTATTTTAAAAGTTGTTGAAGACCCAATGAATATTAAACCAGAAGAATTAAAAGTTGAGAAACCTTTAATTGAATCTCTTGAACAAAAAGAACCTGGTTCAGAAATTAAAGATACCACACCAAATCCTTTTGAAAAAGAGCTTGAAAAAGATTATGAAAGAGAAGAAGAGGAAATTAAAAAAATAGAATCAAGAGGCAGAGGAAGAAGAAAGATTAGTTAATATTTAAATTAATGTATTCAGTATTTGAAATTCAAAAACCTGAGCTTCTTTATTCTGATTCCCATATAACTCTTCTTTGTGTTTTTAAAGACCAAAATGGTGTTCCGATTGATGTTATAAATCCGACTTTTCAGATTTATAAAGGTGAGCAGATTGACCCTGAAAAAGAGGTTACGACAAAAGTTCAGATTTTAAAGCCTTTACAAAAAAGTCCAGAAGATTTAATTGGTCATTATGTTGTTACTTTTTTAACGAAAGAGTTAGAACCTGGTAGATATCTTTTAGTTTGCAAAGGTTATGACCAAAACAATAATGAAATTATTTTACAGGCGATTACTGATTTATTTGAGATTTCAAGAACTCAATGGTTGATTGAAATGGTTTTATCAGGTTTAAAAGGCAAATATAATCTTTTAATTCCTAATCATTATTTAACTTTTGACCCAAGGAAGAGGCCTTGGACGGATGGTGAGATTTATGATGCTTTAATAAGAAGTTTAAATGATATTAATTTGACGCCACCAATATTAGATTATTATTTTGACCTTGAGACTTGTCCAGCGACAAACTTATTAATTCTTGGTGGGCAATTATATTCTTTAATAGCAATTGATGCTTTGGAAGGAATAAACTTTTTTGATATTTCAACACCAATTCATATAACTTTTTACAAAGGTGATAAAATTAGAGGAGTTTATACTTTTATTAAAGATATGTATTATACACCTTTAAGAGAATGGAAACAAAATTATTGGTTTAATACAATACAGGAGCGGGCATTAGTTATGCGAAGAGTACCGATTAGGATTGTGCGACCAATAAGTGATGAATTATTTTTCCATAGATTATATTGGTAATTTATGAAAAATCTAATTTATTCAGGGACATATTTCTTAAGAATTTGCTTAATACATTTTTTAAGAAACATTTTTGAGAAGGAAGATTATATTCCAGAAGAATTTAGGTACAATCCTGATGAAAATTTAACAAAAATTAGGATTAAAGGAGTTTATTCAATTGAAGAAAAAAGATTACCAGGTATTTATATTGGAAGTATAATTGAAGAAAATGTTCCTGCTTTTCTTGGTGAAAATATAAAGGAAGAAATAATAATAAACAATGAACCTTATTTTGGAAAAATAAATCCAATTTTTCATTATTATGCGACCGAGATTTTAGTATCCGATTTTAATTCAGTTTCAGCCGAACAATTACAAAGTTTAGTTAATTTAGTATTTAGTTTAAAGAAAAACAAAATAAAATTAATGGAAGATTATGGACTTTGTTTAGACCCAGCTTTTCCTGTAAGAACATCAGCACCAAGAATTTCGTTGATACCAGGTGCTAATGTTAATGAATATTCTTATATAATTTCTTTTAGAGTTTTTTGGCAAGGAGAATATTTTATTACAGAAGAAATTGAAACAATTGCAGATGAATTGATTAAAATTGAGCGTGTTGTATAGAACTGTTAAATTTAGTTTTTAAATTTTTAATTTAATTGGAGGCAAAATGCCAGGTGAAATTGTAGTTAAACGAATAGAAGGAGCAGCAGTCCAAGAGCCCTTTTTAATTGGTGTATTAAAGATTGGTGTTGTTGGTAGAAGTCGTGGCAGAAACACTGAAACTTCTTTTGGTTGTATTAGAAAAAGCACAATTGAGACAATGGATGATTTTCCAGTTCAAGATAATTCAGCAATTGATACAAAGATTAGAGGTGTTTTATATGCCAAGAATTTAGTTAATGGACACACAGATGAAGTTTTTGTTCCTGGTCTTCATTTCAATGTTTATGCGTTAGTAGGTGGCAATTATATTTTATTAGACCCAAAGAATTTTGGTGATTATGAGAATGCTTCTTCATTGAAAATTGATTGGAGTAAATCACCAAGACTTCAAGCGCCACCAATTTTGACATTGAATGAAATTAGTGGCAATTTAAATGCAGGAACTTATACAGTGGCAATTACAGCATTTGACCAAAGAAGTTCTGGTGAAAATTATTATGAAACTACTCTTTCACCTACAAAAGAGATAACTTTGAGTGGTACTGGAAAAGGAATTAGAGTGAGTTGGCGAAAGGTTGAGTATGCTAAAGGATACAGAGTTTGGATTAAATCTGATGAAACTTGGTATGTTGCTGCTACAATACAAGATAAGTATACAACAACAGCAGATATTCAAAGCTTAGGTTCACAAACTACTCCGCCTTTGGTTAACAATTCCCGCCAAGTTCCTCCGCCTTCTACTGGAACAACTCCGACTTATCAATTATTCTATTTCTATGGCAAAATTGAAACAAATGTTGTTAAAGAATTCACAAGTTTTCAACAGGTTTTAGATGAGCACGGAATGGGTTCAGAGTTAACAAACATAGCAAGAATTTATATGAATCCAGAGTTTAATAATGCTCCTGTTTTGTGTACAGTTGTTCCCGAAGGTGAAACTCTGAATGATTACATTGAGGCAGTCAGCAAATTCTCTCAACATCACGTTCAATTCATTGTTGTTTTATATGCTGGTAGTGAAGATGTAATGGATTACATTGAAAATGTTAAACCAATTTATGATTTAGCAGTTTCATTATCTCACGAAGAGACTGGACAGAAAGAATGTTATGCTATTTTTGCTTTGCCAGGAAAGCAGAATAGAGACAAAAGAGATATAATAACTTTCTGTTCTGCTTTTCAAGCTACTGGAACAAAAGGAAAAAGAGGTATTTTAGTTGTTCCAGATGGTTTTAATGTTAAGTTTGCCAGTTGGTTAAATACAGATGGAACTTATACATCAAGATACACTTTATTAGACCCAGCAGGGATTGATATTACACCAATTGCTTTTGCTGGTGCTTGTTTTGCCAGATACATTGGTATGAGGGATATTGCTGAACCATTAACAGAAAAAGACACAGCTGGTTTTATTTTCACTGAAATGCCTTTTACAACAACTGAAATTGGTCAATTCATAGAAGCTGGTGCGATGGTTGTTAGAAATGACAACAGAATTCCTATTACTCATAGATTCATTAATATGTCTCTTCCAGTTTTAAGTTTAGAGGATGCGGAGATGAATATTGCTATTGTTGAAGATTGGATGAAGAATGATTTGAGAAGAGTTTTAAGAAAATACAGAGGAAGAAAAATGATTGGTGCGGTTCTTCACGCTGCTCAACGAACTCTTATTCAAAAATTAGAGCAATATGTTAATGAAAGCATAATTGCTTATTTTGATGCTAATAGTGTTACAGTGAGACAAGATGAGACGCAGAAAGATAGATTAATTGGCTTTTTCAAATATATGCCGATTTATCCAATTAACAGAATAAAGATTCTTTATGATTTTACATTTGTAGTTTTATAAAATTTATTTTAAAATTGTTTAAAAATCTGTTTTATTTAGTTTTATTAAAAAACAATAAAAAAGGGTTAAAAATATGCCACTTCAATTTCCAGGAGTAAAAATACCAGAAAGCAATAAAGTTGTAGTTGCAACTTCAATTTCTGTTCTTAATTCAGATGGAGAAGAGATAGGATTCATACAAGAATTGTCGCCTTCTTCCACAAGAAGGGTTGAAAGAATTAGAGATTTAAGTGCGACAAGAGCAGGTAGAGTTATTGAACAAATTCCATCACCAGAGGATATATCTTTAACTGGAAGAGGTTTATGTTTATATGAAAAAAGTGCTTTAAAATTGATTACAGGGTATTCGCCTGAAGGACACGATGTATGGTTTGCTATAACTCATCAATATATTCCTTTTGATATCAAAGTAACAACAATTCATCCAGCGACTAAAAAAGGATGGTATATAGTGTTTGAAAATTGTTGGCTTGCTTCTTATTCAACCACATACCGAGTTGGTGAACTTTTTATAGCCGAGACTTTTACAATTCAGCCATCAAGTATTTCTTCTGATGTTGTTCCTTTGCCTGTTGGATAATATATCGTTTTAGTTTTAAATAGATAGCTGTATATTTTCTAAATCTGTTTATGGCTTATATTAGATACATAGGAAGTGATTATCCTGAATCTAAAATTCCTCCCGAATTTGATTCTCTTTTAAATATAGGAAAAAAATCTGTTGAAGTTCAAATATTTGGTTTCATTTGGATAATCGCTACAATAGAGGAATGGGAAAGAAGGGTTATAGCAAAAGCCTTATCAAATTTAGATAATCTCGCCAAAACACAACTTCAAAGAGTTGAAATTCTTACACAGGCTATAGTTGGCGTTAAAGACCCTTTAACAACACAAGAGTGGAGATTTTATGAACCATCAGAAAAAATTGTTTTACGTTCTTTACTTTTAACACTTGATTCAAAGGTTATTGATTCTCTTTTTTATGCTTATACTTTATTGGAAGCGCAAGCGCAAAAGGAGTTTGATGAAAAATATCCAAATATTTTAAAAGAAATAAAAGAGCAGATTTTAGGCCCAGAGATTCCAGAAATAAAAGAAGAACAGAATAAAGAATTAGAAGACAAAAATGAAAAAACAAATCATATAGAAAATTTTCCAGAAGAGGAATGACGATTACACAAATTTTAAAAGCAATAAGAAAAAGAAAAATTGAAAATATTTTTGATATAAAAGACAATATAACATTTGAATATGATTTTAATTCTTACAAATTTAAATTTAAATTATATTTTAACCGAAAGAATGATTTAGAAAATTCATTAATTTCAATTAAATTTAAAAACAAAGAATTGAAAGCAAAAAATTTTTTAAACTATTTTTCATTTCCATTAGTGAGGCATCTTGAAAGTGTTTTATCTTTAATTGAATCAGTTTATTTTTTTAGAGAATATGAATTATATAAAGAAGTTTTGGACATTCTTGATAAAGAGCCTTTTAGGACACAATGGATAATTTCAAAGCAAACAAATTTTAAAAACATTAATATGAAATTTGTTTATGAACATCCAATATTAAATTTATGGTTTTTTAAAAATATTAAAAAAGACAATGAAGAGAAAATTGAAGAAAAAAAGATTGACCTTATGTTTACAAATCCGCAACTTTATAATGAGATTTTTTCAAAGGCTCAAGAATTATCTTCGCCTTATGAATCTGATGTTGTTAAAAAAGCATTGGAAACTTATAGACTTAAAAAAATGGCTAAAAAAATGAAAAAAGAAAATGGCTAATTGGTTTGATATTTATCAAAGAGAAAAAGTTGAGCGAGAAGGTGATTTTAAAACGCCTCCAGAAAGAGGGACAATAGGTGCTGTTGAACAAAGAACAAGTAGAAGTCAAAATAGAAGAGGTCCTTTAGAAGTTCCTGATTGGAGGAATCCTGATTTATGGACTTCACTTACTGATGTTTCTTATCTTATTGATGTTGGTTATATTCTTGATAAAAAAAGAAAGGAAAAAATAACAAAAGATTTAGGAGCTTTTATTGTTTCTACTTTAAGTTTTATTCTTGCTTCAGCATATGCTGATAATAGAGAAATAGTACAAATATTAGAAACATTTACAAATATTTTTAGTACTTTTCTTTCAAAAAGACTTTGGTTTTATATTTTTCATATTAATCCAAGTGAAATAACTTTTACAGAGAGAAAAATACAAAATGTTCATCAATATGGTTGGGGTTTTTATGATTTAGAGCATTATGGTAATTCTTTAACAGTGATAACAGCCAGAGGAACAACAGGTTTACTTTTGCCACCGAAGTTTATTCAAGAAACTCTTGTATCAGCAGGATTAAAATGTTGGGCTTATGATGCAAGATTATCTATACCTTATATAAAATTAAATATTTTGCATAAATTGTATAAAGAATCTTCGCAATCTTTTTTATTTATTTATTATGGAAAAGCTTATTTTGGTTTTTTTGAAAGTTTTAGTTTTAATCAAAGTGCTGAAAATCCAAGAAAAATAAATTATGAGTTTACTTTTAATGCTTGGCCGAAAAGTGTTTTTAATATTTTTCAATGGGAGTTTTCTGGCATAAGAGAAATCAGACATCTTATAGACCCAAGTTCATTAAGAGAAACAATATTTTTGAATACTTCAAAACAATATGAAACTTCCAGTTCTTAATTAGATTTAAAAAATTTGTTTTGTTCATATATTGAAATTTTGGTATAATATGTTATAATATAGAAAAAGAAGGTTGAAATGATAATTGAATTCATTGTACTTTCAAATATTCCAGAATTAAGCTTTTTGAATGCATTTATTTTAATTAATATATTTTTATGGATATGGATTTTAATAGAACATTGGAAATATTTAAAAGGAGAACTTTTATTTTTTTTTATTTGGTGTCTTATTCTTCCTCTTCCTGCTTTTGGAGGAATACTAGTGTCAACTCTTGTAATATTAGATATATTACTTCCAATTGGAGGATTTTATTCAAAGATAAAAGAAGCAAAAAAAGAATTTGAAAAACAAGAAAAACTTAAAAATCAAAACAAAATTGTTCAAAATAATCAGCAAGTTTCTAAACCAATAACAGAAGATAAACCTATTAAATCTTTTGAAACAAATAAAAAAGAAAATTCTCAGCAGATTAGTCAAAACATTGAAAACAAAAAAGAAGATAATAAAAAAGAGAAAAGACCAAAGGAAATAAATGATGAAGATTTAATCTTAAAAATTTCAATCGGTATATTATCTTTTGTTATTTTTTGTGCTTTTGTTTTTTATTTAATTTCTGTTTTTAAATAAACATAATAAAACAATCTTTTATTTTAATCATAAAATAATATGCCTCAAAGTGGTCGTTTTGAACCAGCTGAATTAAAAGATTTTCAATACGCTGTAGATAAATTTACTAAAACGCTTGAAAAATTAGAAGACCTTTTAAAGAGGAAGACTTTTGTTTTAGGTGAAGAAACAAAGGCTGAAATAGAAAAGAAAGTGATAATAGAAGCAGTTATTAATGAGCTTAAAGAGTTTCAATTTCAAATTTATTTTACAAGTGAGCTTTTAAAAGAACTTGGTGTAGTTAATGATGATGTTTTTAGAAAAATGAAAGAAGTGATTGAAAATGCGGTAAATACAATGAAATCATTTATAGAAGAAAAACAAAAAGAGATAAAAACAATTGAACATTTAAAAAGAGAAGTTGGAGATTTTATATCTCAAATAAAAAAACAAAAAGTTGAATATGGTGATGTTATTAGACAAAATATTCCTTCAACAAAAGAATTAACAGAAA
>CALIVE010000044.1 GCA_938048445.1 Minisyncoccota bacterium
TTATAAGAATCTGCATATAAAGCTGGGTTAGAAGAAGTAGATTGCTCAAGTTTTGCTCTTAAAATGAAATGATTAATTACAGCACTTCCGAATCTTTCTTGACAAGTAACATAAGTGTACCAATCGTCTGAAGCTTGGGTAGGAGGAGAAGGAAGATTAGCTATTCCAATACTTTGAAGTTCACTGACAAGACTCTCAGGTGCAGGATACTTTCCCTTTGCTGCATTATACTGAACTAAATTAACAGCTAAGTTTCTTAAGTCTCCTCTTCTTTTGGTATCTCTTGCTTGAACTGAATACATACCTACATTTCTAAGCATTAAACCTGCTAATATTCCTATGACTAAAAGAACTATTGCTAATTCAATTAATGTGAATGCTTTTGACTTTTTCATTTTTAATGTTGTTAATTAATTTTTAATTACGACCTTAGTTTATTTTTAAATTTTAACATAAAATTTTTGAAAATATTCAAAATGGTGGATAAATTTTATTGAAAAGTGGCTAACCTTGACAATTGTTGAATAGGAATAATTAAAGTAAGCTCAAGTAAAATTAAACCTCCGGCTAAGAAAATTATCATAATGGGCTGAATAAGTTCAGAAATATTTAAAAGTTTTGTTTCAATGCTGTTATATAAATAATTTTGAATTGTAGTTAAAGCTTTATAAAGATTACCTGCTTTCTCACCAGCATAAAATGATTGAACAACTAATGGTTGGAATAAATCTGGAAAGGCATTAAAAGTATCAGCAATAGATTTTCCTTTAGCTGTTTCTTCAGCTATAAATTCAAGAGCATTTTTATAATAGGGATTAGATAAACTCTCAGAAATAATTTTTAAACTTTCAGCAATCGGCAAGCCTCCTTTTATCAAAAAAGTCAATGACTCTATTATATTTAAAACATTGACTTCTTTTAAGAGCGGACCAAAAACAGGAAAGTTTGTAAGAAAGTTATACAAAAAAAGAGCTCCTTCTTCAGATCTAAGGTATTGCCACAAAAGATAAATTAAAAAAATAATGAAAATTACAAGATATAAGCCATAATCAGCAAAAAATTTAGAAACCATAAATGTATATTTCGTAAAAGCAGGAAGTTCTAAATTATTTTCTTCAAAAATTGCAGCTATTTTAGGAATTACATTAAAGAAAAGAACATACATTGTTACTAAAAATATAGCTAAAACCATAGCTGGATAAAACATAGCACTAATTATTTTTGTTCTTAAACGATGTTGATTTTCATAATGAGCTGAGAGTGAACCTAAAACTTCTTCAAGATTTCCAGACAACTCACCAATTCTTATCAACCTTACTACACTTTTTTCAAAGATTTCTGGAAATTTTTCTAAAGCCTGAGAAAAAGGTAAACCAGCTAAAACATCTTCATAGACTTCTTCAATAATTCTTCTAAAGGCAATTTTAGATGTTTGCTGAGCTATTGTTTTTAAAGACTCATCTAAGGAAATTCCTGCTGCTAAAAGATATTGTAAAGCGCGGCAAAAGAAAGCTTTATCTAAGTAAGAAATTTTTTCTAAAATTATTAAAGGTTTTATCTCAGTTACAGGTTTAATATAAGTCACTAAAATATTTTGATTGTGCAACAAATTGATAGCAGTTTCCTTATTAACTGCTTCAATTATACCGATTTTAAAATTTCCTTCTTGATCAAACCCTCGAAACTCAAATTTCATTTTAATAAACTTTTAAGCCTATCAATATTAATAGCAAAATTCAAAGCTGTTTCTAAATCTATTTCACCTAAATTTACTAGGGTAGCTAAAGATCTTTCAAGAGTTATCATACCTTGTTCTAAGCTTGTTTCAATAACTAAATCTATCTGATAAATCTTGTTTTCTCTAATCAAGTTTCTCACAGCAGGATTAGCTATCAAAATTTCGCAAGCAGGGACTCTTCCTCCTTTCGTTCGGGGTACAAGTCTTTGAGAAACTATTCCTATTAAAGTTGAAGCTAATTGGAATCGAGCTTGATTTTTTTGTTCCTCCGGTAAAACATCTAAAATTCTATCAATTGTCTGTGAAGCTGAATTAGTATGGAGTGTTCCTAAAACTAAGTGTCCTGTTTCAGCAGCTGTTAAAGCAATTTGAATTGATTCAGCATCTCTTAATTCTCCAATCATAATAACATCAGGGTCTTCTCTTAAAACCGACCTTAAAGCTCGGTGCCAATTAGGAGAATCCTTAGGTATTTCTTTTTGCGAAATTAAAGATAGGTCGGGAGTAAAGATATACTCTATTGGCTCCTCGATAGTAATGATATGAGCTGATCTTGTATGGTTAATCTCATCAATTAAAGCTGCTAAGGTTGTTGATTTCCCCATCCCTGCAGGACCAGTAACTAAAATAAAACCCTGCCTTTTTTTAACAAATTCTCTTAAAATTGGAGGTAAATTTAATTCTTCGATAGTTCTAATCTCTGAGGGAATTAATCTAAAAGCTCCCGAAAGTCCATAATACTGATGATAGATATTAGCTCTTATTCTTATGTTATCTTCAACACTAAAAGAAAAATCCAAATCTTTATATTTTTTAAGATAGGCTATTTGATCTTCAGTAAGTAGGCTTAAAAGCATTTTTTCTGTTTCTTTAGGAGTTAGAATACCTTCTTCTTGCAAAGGATAAAGTTCACCATCAATTCTTAAAGTTGGATATCTAGAAGGAACTATATGAACATCTGAGGCCGATCTTTGAAAAGCTATATAAAAAATTTTCTTTAATCTTTCATCCATTAATAATATTTTAAGTTATTTTAAGAATTTCTTCTAATGTTGTTAAACCTAATAAAGCTTTAATAAGACCATCTTCTCTTAAACTAACAAATTTTTGATTTTTTAATAATTTCTCAATTTCAATTTCTGGCTTACCTTCATAAATTGCTTGTTGGATATCTTCGGTTATTAAAATGGCTTCAAAAATTCCTATTCTTCCGATGTATCCTTTATAATTACATTTTTCACAACCAACAGG
>CALIVE010000045.1 GCA_938048445.1 Minisyncoccota bacterium
TTTAGAATATTTAACAAGTGTGGGTTTTACAATTTTACAAATCAAACCATCGCCAACAAATATCTTTAAAAAACTTTTTGGATTTTTAGAGAAATTCTCTTTAAAAGATAAAATTTTCATCTCCAGGAATATTTCTTTGATTTTAAAATCTGGAGCTAATTTAATTGATGCTTTGAAAACTTTGGCTCAATCCATTACTAATCGTAAACTTCGTGATTTCTTTTTAATTTTAATTTTCAATATTGAAAATGGTGCTCCTTTTTATACAGCTTTTGAATATTTTCAACATAGTTTTTCTCAGGTTGAAATAGAATTAATAAAGGTTGGAGAAATTTCTGGTAATCTTTCAAAGACATTCGATAAATTAGCTGGAGATTTGGAGAAAGAAAAAAATATTCGTTCTGAGATAATTTCTTCTTTAATGTATCCAGTTATTATTTTAATTGCTGCTTTTGGTGCAGTAATTTTAGTAACCACAGTCGTTTTGCCAAAAATTGCCCAGCTTGTGGTGGAGATGAAAACTCAATTACCTTTAGTTTCTAAAATTATTTTAACCTCTGGATTATGGGTAGGTTCCCATTTAAAAATTCTTATCTTTTTAATTATTTTCTTTATTTTAATTCTTATTTTCCTTTTTTCAACAAAGATAGGAAGGTCAATCTTATTAAAAATAGCCCTTCGGTTACCGATTGTTAAAACTATAATTTTCAATATGAATTTAAGAAGTTTTTGTTTCTTATTAAAGTCCTTAATTGAAAGCGGTATAAATGTTTCTCAAGCTTTATATCTAACAAGCACAGTTATAAGCCACCCAACTTTACAAAGAGCTTTAGGCAGATTTACCAAAGAAATTCAAGGAGGTGGTGATTTTTCTGATTTAATTAAAAGAGAAAAAGCTTTTCCAGAAATGGCAAGTGTTCTTATAAGTATTGGTTATGAAACAGGTAATTTATCGACTGTTTTAGGTCTTTTAGAAGAGTTTTATGAAGATGAATTAAGATATTCAATTAAAAATCTTTTAACTCTTATTGAACCTATCTTAATTCTTTTTGTTGGAATAATTGTTGGTCTTGTAGCTGTTTCAATTGTTGTTCCTGTTTATCAGCAAATATCAACTCAACTTGAGCAAGGTATTAGAGGAAGAGGTGGGATGTAAATTATAATTTTTTAAAATGGAAGAAATTTTAGAAAATGTTAAAAAATTAAACATAGATCCCTATCCTGAAAAGTGCCGTAGAGATATCCCTATTAAAGAAGCAATAGAGAATTTTAATAAGTTTTTGAAAAATAAAAAATCTTTTTGGCTTGTAGGAAGAATAATGGCTATTCGTGATCATGGTAATATTATTTTCGTAGATATAAAGGATGAAACAGGCAAAATTCAAGCTATTTTTAAAAAAGATTTCACCTCAAACTTTCAAATTTTTAAAGATATCTTCAATATTGGAGATTTCATTAATATCTTTGGTCAACTATTTTTACCAAAAACAAAAGAAAAAAGTATATTAGTTAAAAAATTCACCTTACTCTCAAAAGCATTAAAAAATTTTCCTAAGGAATATTACAAAGTTAAAGATGAAGAGCTTTTAGTGAGATGTCCTTATTTGAAAACAATATTTTATGATGAATATAAAGAGATTTTCGATAAAAGGTTTTTAATTATAAGGTTTTTAAGAGAACTTTTGTGGAGTAAAGGTTTTATTGAAGTTGAAACACCCATTTTACAAACCCATTACGGAGGAGCCTTAGCTAAACCATTTAAAACCTATTTAGAAGCCCTAAATATCCCCCTTTATTTAAGAATAGCTCCAGAATTATATTTGAAAAAGATGATAGTTGGTGGCTATGAAAAGATTTTTGAGATTGGTAAAAATTTTAGAAATGAAGGAATCGACCGCGAACATAACCCAGAATTTACGATGATGGAGCTTTATTATGCTTATTGCGATCGGGAAGGCTTAATGAAATTTGTTGAAAAACTTTTATATGAATTGGTTGTAAAGTTCAATAAATTTTTTAAGAAGAAAAAAATTTCTTTAATAGAATTTCAAGGAAATAAGATTGATTTTAAAAAAAGATGGCAAAGAATAAAATATTTAGATATTATTAAGAAGTATACAAAATTAGATTATTTCCAAAACTCCTTAGAAGATTTTATAAGATTCGCTAAAAATAATAATATCGAATTTAATCCTAAGGTTATGACGAAAGGAAAAATTGTTGATGAAATTTTCAAAAAATTAATAAGACCAAAATTAATTCAACCTACCTTTTTAATTGACCATCCTTTAGAAATCTCTCCATTAGCTAAAAGAAATCCACAAGATCCAAGATTAACTTTAAGATTCCAAGGTTATATTGGAGGCTTGGAAGTTATTAATGCCTTTGCTGAGCTTAACGATCCAATTGACCAAAGGGAAAGGTTTATAAAAGAAAGCGAGCAAATTCAAAAAGGAGATGAAGAAGCTCATCCTTATGATGAAACATTTATTGAGGCCTTAGAATATGGGATGCCTCCTACAGCAGGTTTAGGAATAGGAATCGATAGATTGGTTATGATTTTAACTAATAGTAAAAGCTTAAAAGATGTTATTTATTTCCCATTTGTAAAAGAAAAATAAATTTGTTATAATATTTTTAATAAATTAAAATTGCAAAGGTTTCTAAGCCTGGGTAGCTCAGTGGTAGAGCGCGGGCCTGAAGAGCCCGGCGTCGGGGGTTCGATTCCCTCCCCAGGCAAATTTAATTAATATATTAAAAAAATGCCAACAATAAACCAACTTATTAGAAAAGGCAGAGAAAAAAGAAAAGAAAAAAGAAGAGCAACTGATCTTTTATGGCATTATAATTCTTTGAAAAAGAAAGATATTTTTTTGCCAGCTCCTTTTAAAAGAGGAGTATGTATTAGGGTTTATACAATGACTCCTAAAAAACCTAATTCAGCCTTAAGGAAGGTAGCTAAGGTTAGATTAAGTAATCGTCGAGAAGTTACTGCCTATATTCCTGGAATTGGTCATAATCTACAAGAACATTCTATTGTTTTAATAAGAGGCGGAAGAGTAAAGGACCTTCCTGGAGTTAGATATCATATTGTCCGAGGTGTCTATGATTCTGCTCCAGTTGAAGGAAGAAAACAAGGTCGTTCATTATACGGGGTTAAGAAAGAAAAATAATGGCGAGAAGGAAAGTAAAAATCGAAAGAAAATGGTTGCCTGATCCAGTTTATAATAGCATTGCTGTTACTCGATTTGTTAATAATCTTATGAAAGGTGGTAAAAAAATGAAAGCTCAGAAAATATTCTACAGCGCACTTGATTATATTAGAGAAAAAACTGGTCAAGATCCATTTAAAATTTTTCAACAAGCTTTAAAAAATGTAGCCCCATTATTAGAAGTTTGGCCACGAAGGGTTGCTGGAGCAACTTATTTAGTCCCAAGGGTTGTAAGAGCTGAAAGGAGATTTTCAAAGGCAGTAAAATGGATTATTGAAGCAGCAAGAAATAGGAAAAGGGAACCGATGTATGTTAGATTAGCTGAAGAATTAATCTCAGCAGCAAA
>CALIVE010000046.1 GCA_938048445.1 Minisyncoccota bacterium
AACCTTAAATAAGGGAGATATTGTTCTAGCTGGAGCGCAACATGGAAAAGTAAAAGCTCTTTTTGATCATAGAGGAAAAGAAAGAGAAAAAGTTGGTCCTGCTACACCAATTTTAATGTTAGGTCTTAATGGTGCTCCGCAAGCGGGAGATAAATTTAATGTTTTTGAGACAGATAAAGAGGCTCGAGAATTAGCTACAAAAAGAGAACAACTTATAAGAGAACAAAAACTAAGAACCAAAAAACATGTTACTTTAGATGAAATTGGTAGAAGGCTTGCGCTAGGTAATTTTAAAGAATTAAATATTGTTTTAAAAGGTGATGTTGATGGATCAATAGAAGCATTGTCTGACTCTATGGAAAAACTTTCAACAGATGAGATATCAGTAAATATTATTCATAGAGGTGTTGGGCAAATTACTGAATCAGATGTTTTACTTGCTTCAGCATCAGATGCCATAATTATTGGTTTTCAAGTTAGGCCTTCAGTAAATGCAAGAGATTTAGCAGAAAAAGAAGGAATAGATATCAGATCTTATTCAATCATTTATGAGGCAATTAACGAAATCAAGAGTGCAATGGAAGGTATGCTTGAACCTACTGAAGAAGAAAAAATTATGGGAAATGTTGAGGTTAGAGAAACATACAAAATATCTAAAATCGGAACTATTGCTGGATGTTTTGTTACTAATGGAAATATTATAAGAAAGAACAAGATTAGGTTAATTAGAGATGGAATTGTTATATTCACCGGAAAGATAAAACAACTTAAAAGGTTTAAAGAAGATGCAAATGAGGTAAAATCGGGTTATGAATGTGGCATTAGTATTGAAGACTTTAACGATATAAAAGTTGGTGACATTATTGAATCTTTTGAGATTCAGGAAATTAAAAGAAAGCTTTAAATTTGAAATTATGGCTAAAGAAAAAACAAAATATACAGCTAAAGAACTAGCAGAATTTGAAAAACTTATTTTAGAAAAAAGAGAGAATGCCCAAAAAGAATTGGATTTTATAAAAGAGTCTTTATTAAGAAGTAATTTATCTGGAACTGATTCTACACAAGGCGCACTAAAAACTTTAGAAGATGGCGCAGACACAATGGAGAAAGAAAGTCTTAGCCAACTTGCAGGAAGACAACAAAAATTTATATCAAATCTAGAAAAAGCTTTGATTAGAATAAAAAACGGAACTTACGGAATCTGCAAAGACTCTGGTAAATTAATAGACAAGAAAAGATTAAGAGCCGTTCCTCATGCTACTCAGTCAATTGAAGCTAAACTTAAAAGAGGATAGAAATTGAGCACACTTGAAACAAAAATTGAATCACTCATATTTTGTTCACCAAAGCCGATTAAAGTAACTGATATAATTAGAGCCTTTTCGGAAAGTGAAAGCAAAAAATATAACGAAGAGGAAATATATAGCTCATTAAAAAAATTAAAAGAAAAATATATTAAAAGTGATTTCTCTTTCGAGATAATTGAATCAGGAGGCGGATATCAATTCCTAACAAAAAATGATTTTTCAAGATTAAATGAGATACTTCTAAAACAACAATCAAGAAGAAGGCTTTCAATTTCTGCTCTTGAGACTTTATCAATTATAGCATATAAGCAACCGGTCACAAAATCTGAAATTGAAAAAATAAGGGGAGTAAATTGTGATTATACTATTCAGAAGTTATTAGATAAAGAATTAATTTCGATTGATGGAAAGTCTGATAAAGTTGGAAGGCCACTAATATATTCTACCAGTGATAAATTTATGGATTATTTTGGCATTAATAATTTAGATCAATTGCCAACAATAAAAGATTTTCAGAAAGAAGAGAACTCTATCGGTGATGAAGAAGAAGTTTAATTCTGATTTAACACGTTTAAATAAATATATATCTCAATCTGGTTTATGTTCAAGAAGATCAGCAGATAAATTAATTATAAACGGAAAGGTAAAAATTAATGATAAAATATGTCAAGAGCTTGGAACTAAAGTAAGCAAAGATGACAATGTAATAGTTAATAATAAACTCATTAAGCCAGAAAAAAATATTTATATACTATTAAATAAACCTAAAGATTACATAACAACAAATAAGGACACTCATAATAGAAAAATAGTTTTTGACTTAATTAAAGGAGTAAATGAGAGGTTATTTTCAGTTGGAAGATTAGACAGAAAAACCACAGGATTACTATTACTAACAAACGATGGGAATATCGCAAAAAAATTAACTCACCCTTCTTATAGAATAAAAAAAATATACAGTGTCACACTAGAAAAAAATATTTCTGAAATAGAATTAAATCAGATTAGGAAGGGAATAATTATTGATGGTGAACTAATTAAAGTTGACAGAATAAATAGGCTTGTAAAAAATAATGAGTTAGGTGTTGAAATACATATAGGTAAAAATAGAATTGTAAGAAAAATATTTGAAAGTATTAATCATAAAGTTTCAAAGTTAGATAGAGTTCTTTTTGGTCCTTTAACAAAAAAGGATCTTCCAAGAGGAAAGTGGAGAAAATTGAAAGAACAAGAAGTAAGAAATCTAAAAATATTTTTAAAGTAGTTACTGAAAAATATTAAATTGATATTGTGGCTAAGAAAGAAATTAGAATTAAAATATATCCTGATTCAAAAATTGCATCAAAAATTTTTGCTGAATCACTTGTAGATGAAATAAACGAAATTTTAAATAAAAAAAAATATTGTTTAATTTCTTTGCCAACTGGCAATACTCCAATAGACCTATTTAATGAAATAATAGAATTATACAAAAAGAAAAAAATAACTTTTAAAAATATATATTTTTTTAATCTTGACGAGTTTTATCCAATTTCTAAGGATGACGCTCAAAGTTATAATTATTATCTATATGAGAAATTATTTAGCCATATAGACATGCCAAAAAAAAATATTTCTATGCTTAACGGAACTCTTAAAGAAAAAGATATTACTAGTCACTGTTTATCATTTGAAAATAAAATTGAAAAATTAGGTGGTTTAGACATTCAAGTTCTTGGAATAGGACAAAATGGACATATAGGCTTTAATGAGCCAGGATCTTTAAGAGACTCAATAACTAGAAAAGTAAAAATCAGTGATAATTCATTGTCAATTATATCAAGTGAATTTAAAGATAATGTTAAGGTCCCAAGAGAAGCATTAACTATGGGTGTAAAAACTATTTTGTCATGTGATAAAATTTTTCTATTGGCTTGGGGAAAAAACAAATCAACTATAATCGAGAAAACAATTAAAAGTAAAATCACTAAAAATATACCAGCAACATATTTAAAGACGCATAATGATGTTACATTTATTTTAGATAAGCACTCTTCATTAAAAATTTGAAAACACCTACAGTTCTAATGATTTTGAAAAAAATCTTAAGATAATTATTCCAATCGCTATAAAACTCATTCCTAAAATAGCAGCGGAATCTAAAATCTGATTATACCTAAAATATCCTATCAAAGAAATCAATAAGATTCCCATACCACTCCATATA
>CALIVE010000047.1 GCA_938048445.1 Minisyncoccota bacterium
CCGGAAGGGAAAGAGGCTGATAAAGTAAAGAATGCTTACGAATGGGCAATTAACGAAAACAATGAAATTCCTGAATTATTTTTGAGGATTAAAAATTTTTTAGAATTATAGAAAGAAAATGGAGAGGAAGAAATATTAGAAGAATCCAATAAGAATTTTATTAATTAGGTTACATTTTAATTTATGCTCTACGAAACTTTTAATTCATTAAAAAAAGCGCACGGAGAAGATTATTTTAAATCAAGGATTGACCCAGAAATAGTTCAAAATCTTAATCCTAAATTTGAATTGCGGGAATATCAGAAAGAAATATTAGGTCGGTTTAATTTTTATCTTAAGGAATATCAAAGAAGACAATTTCCTGCACATTTACTCTTTCATATGGCAACCGGTTCAGGTAAAACAAAAACCGAGTTTGAAATACATAACTCTATAGGGATTGGAGGATTAATATGCAAAACTTATTAGACAGTTTAAAAAACTTACTTCAAAAAGATAGGCGACTTGTTAGTGAAGGTGAACTTTTGAAAAATAAAGTTGTAGAACTGGCGATAAAACTTGATAAAGATTTGATAAAGTTTCTTTTTTCAGATATAGGAGAGATTCACTATGAGTGACGATATAAATTACAAACCACAAAAAGAAAAAATTGGTGATTATGATATAGTTATCAGTGAATCTGATACAAGAGTAAAAATTATTGACCCTCAATTAATATCTTCTGGTTGGAAGGAAGAAGATATTAGACGAGAATTTTATCTTCAAAAAGGGAAAATAATAATTGAAGGGAATGAAGCCAAAAGAGGTGAGAAAAAATTTGCTGATTATGTTTTATTTTTTAAATATAGTTTTCCTATCGCTGTTATTGAAGCAAAACAATATTTTAAACATCACGCTGATGGAATTTCTGAAGCAAAAGAAAAAGCAAAAATTTTAGGTGTCAATTTTGCTTATTCTACTAACGGTGAAAAATTTGAAGAATTTGATTTTTCAACTAATAAACAAACTACATTAGATAAGTTTCCATCGCCAGAAGAACTTTATAAAAGATGGCAAGAGGTTACTAATAGAATCTATCCTGACTTCTCAAAAATCCCAAATGATAGAAATCCATTTTTAGTCCCTTTATATTACGACCCTCAAAAAGAACCAAGATATTATCAATTGATTGCTATAAATAAAGTAATTGAAGCTGTACTTAAATGCCAAAAAAGAATTCTTTTAACTTTAGCCACTGGTACAGGCAAAACTTATGTTGCTTCTCAGATCGTCTGGAAATTATGGAAATCAAAACAAATTAAAAAAGTTCTTTATCTCACAGACCGAGCCGAGGTATTAAGAGACCAAGCCTACAATGAATTTAAAGTATTTGGTGATGCTCGGGCTAAAATTATTGAAGGAGAGACACCAACAGTTAAAGACATCTATTTTGCCACTTACCAAACTCTATATAGTATTCATGACAATAAACGCATTTATTTAAATTATAAGCCAAATTTCTTTGACATGATTATAATTGACGAGTGCCATCGTTCTGGTTGGAATAGATGGTATGAAATTTTACAATATTTCAAAGATGCAATTCATTTTGGGATGACTGCTACTCCAAAAAGGACTGATAATATTGACACTTACAAATATTTTGGTGAACCAGTTTACGAATACAACATAGAACAAGGAATTGAAGATGGCTACCTTGCTAATTATCAGGTTCAGAGAATATTTACCAACATTGATAAGAAAGGAGTAAATCTTAAAGAAGCTGAACTACAAGGTGCAGAAATTTATATCCCAGAAAAAGACCCTGAATTAGTCATAAAAGAAATTTATAACACGCCGGAATTTGAAAGAGAGATAACCTTACCTGACAGGACAAAGGTTATCTGTCAAAAAATTGCTGAACTTTTAGAAAGATATGGTCCAATGGACAAAACTATTATTTATTGTGTCAGCACTGACCATGCTGAAGAAGTTAAAAAAGAAATTCAAAACCATTTTGCACATCTTGGTTATTCTAACTATGCAGTAAGGATTGTAGCGGAAGATAAAGAAGACAAAAAGGAATTAGAAAATTTCAAAGATTCAGAAAAACAACTTCCAGTTGTGGCAACTACAGTAGATTTATTAACCACTGGTGTTGATGTTCCGCCCTTAAGAAACATTGTCTTTCTAAAAACTGTCTCTTCATTGGTACTTTTCAACCAAATTATCGGTAGAGGAACAAGGATTGATGATGCTTCAGGGAAAAAGTTTTTCAGAATTATAGATTTCACAGGTGCTACCCGGCTTTTACCCAATTTAAGAAAAGTGCAACCACCAACAAAACCACCCTATAAAGGACCTTTAGATTATTTCTACAAAGCACAAATTTTTGATGCTGAAACAGGTCAAACTCTATCAGATGTCAGAGCAGTTATTATTTTAGAAGCTCACAAAATAATCATTAAAAATTCAGATAAAGATGGATTTATCTTTTTTGATAACCTTCCGCGAAGCGCACTAAAACTTTTTTTAGAAAAATCTGGTTATAACAAAAAAGAATTAAAAATTCAACCAAAACCAGATTGTCAACAAGTAGAGACAATAACTTTAACTAAAAAGAAAAAAGAAAAAAAACCAATTAAGATTCAAGGCATTGACGTCTATATAGAAACTGAAGAAGATATTTTAATTGAGGCAGGGGGTAAAAAATTAAATAAAGCAAAATATATAGAATATTCAAAAGGAGGTATTAAAAAAAGGGTAATAAATTTAGAAGACCTAAGAAAAATCTGGTTTGATGACCAAAAAAGAAAAGAATTTTTAGATGACCTGTTAAATCAAGGGATCTCGCCAGAAATTATTTCTTCAGTCATCTTGAAAAGAAGCGATATTGACGGATTTGATGTTTTAGCCAATGTTGCCTTTGATGTTCCAATAATCAGCCGAGACGAAAGAGCAATGGCTTTGATAGAATTAAGACAAAAATTTATAGATTCCTTTTCCAAAGAAGGTAGAGAAATTATTTTAGATTTAATTGAACAATACCGAATTGGTGGTATAGAAGAACTAAAACCCGAAGTGTTTACAATTTGGAGATTTGTAAAAAAGTATGGAAGTGCAGAAAATATCCTAAAAAAACTAAACACTGCAGACCTGCGTCCTATACTTGACCAATTAAAACAGCATATTTATGGAGGAATTCATGAATAGGCAAGAATTAAAAAATAAGTTAAATAGATGTTGCGATATAATGAGAGACGATGGGTTAGTCCCTCTTCAGTATATAGAACAGCTATCTTGGCTTTTATTTTTAAAATTATTTGATGAGCAAGAAAAACAACAAAAAATATTGAACCCAGATTATAAATTTATTTTTGAAGAAAAGTATCGTTGGAGCAACTGGGCAAATAAATTTACTGGTGAAGAATTAAAAGAATTTATTGAAAAAGAATTAATTCCTTATTTGAGCAACTTATCAGGAACACTTCAAAAAGCAAAAATTGCTTCAATCTTTAAAGGAATTAAAAACCATATGAGGTCCGGATATAATTTAGCTGAAGTAATTGAAATTATAAAAAATATAGATTTTTCCAGCCCAGAAGATACGCAAATTTTATCTATAGCATATGAAGAACTTTTAATGTTTACAGCAGGTCAAGTAGGTGGCGGAGCAGGCGAATTTTATACACCAAGACCTATTGTTAGATTTATGATAAAAATTATTGAACCCAAAATTGGAGAAAGAATTTTAGACCCCTTTTGCGGTTCTGCTGGTTTTTTAGTTGAATCCTACAAATATTTAAGAGAAAAAGCAAAAACTTTAAAAGAACATAAAATTCTTCAAGAAGAAACATTTTATGGACAGGAACTTAAATCATTTTCTTTAATAGTTGGAACTTTAAACGCAATGCTACACGGAATAGATTCTCCTAACATAACTGAAGCAAATAGTTTTGCTGAAGATTTAAGATCACTGCCTGAAGAAAAAAAATTTGACATTATTTTAACTAACCCTCCATTCGGTGGTGAAGCTGCAAAAAGGTCTCTGGCAACATTTGCTATCAAAACTTCTGATACTGAATTAGCTGGACTTTACCTTTGTATGAGAAAACTGAAAGTAGGGGGAAGATGTGGCATTGTCCAGCCAGAAGGTGTTTTGTTTAGAACAAGTGGCGCTTATAAACAAGTTAAAAAGGAACTTTTAGAAAATTATAATTTACATACAATAATTTCTTTACCACCTGGTGTTTTTGCTAACGTTTCTCCTAAGGGTGGCTCTGGACCAAAAACAAATCTTTTATTCTTTGAAAAAGGAATCCCAACAAAAGAAATTTGGTATTATGAGCTTATTCCACCAAATGGCAAAAATTATACCCGGACCAATCCAATAAAAGACGAAGACCTTGATGATGCTTTCAATAAATGGCAAAAACGAGAAATTTCAGAAAATTCTTGGATTGTTAAAGTTGAAGATATAATAAAAAACGATTACGATTTATCAGCAAAAAATCCAAATAAAACAAAAAGTATAGTTTATAGGCCTCCTGAAGAATTGATAAAAAGTATTTTAGAGAAAGAAAAAGAAATTGAAGAAATTTTGAAAGAAAT
>CALIVE010000048.1 GCA_938048445.1 Minisyncoccota bacterium
TTATTGCGGAGGGGGTGGGACTCGAACCCACAAGGCCACTGAGGGCCACCGGTTTTCAAGACCGGCGCATTAGCCAATTCTGCCACCCCTCCTATTTAAATATTTTATCAAATAAGTTTTGTAAAACCATCTGGTAATTTGCCTTATTATTTTCTATTTCATCCATCGTTTTTTCTAATTCCCGCGTAAATTCTTCAGAAATTAATTCAGGATAATTTTTTGCTAAATAATCAAATATCAAAATTCCTTGTTTTGTAGGTATTAAATAGCCTTTATTAGATATAATATATTTTCTTTCAAATAAGGTTTGAATAATTACAGCATATGTTGAAGGTCGACCAAGTTCTTTCTCTTTCATTTTTTCAACTAAACTTGCTTGAGTGTAAAGTGGAACCTTAGGAAATCTAATAAAACTGATTTCTTTTACATAAAAAATTCCCACAGGAATGTTTATAATCTTCAAACTATTGGTTATTGTGTTGAAACCTTCTTCAGTAATTTCACTTATTATTTCTTTTTCTGTTTTCAAAATTTCTTCATTATCTAAAAGCATTTTTATCTCCAGTAATTGTGTTTTTACTTCGGCTTTTTTCATTTGAGAAGCAATAAACCTATTAAAAATCAATTCATACAACTTTAAATGTTTTTTAGAAAGAAGTTCTTGTTGAGCCAATAAATTCTGTTCAATGATTTCTTCAACAGTAAAAGGTTTAGTAGGCCTGATGCACTCATGAGTGCCTGGAGTTCCCCATGATCTTAATTGGATCATATTATCATATTTAGATTTTTCTAAAAATTCTTTAGCTACTTCTCTTCCAGTTGTTGAAACAAAATAAGAATCAGTTCGATGATAAGTAATAAGCCCTCTTTCAAATAAATCTTGAGCTAAATTCATTGTAGTTTCTACATCAAATCTTAGTACATCCCAAGCAGTCTTAAGAAGATCATTAGTTTGAAATGGTGGTAGGGGTTCAATATTTTTTTTGATTGAGTCTTTTAATATTTTGATCTCAATCTTTATTTTATCTTTATTTTTCCTTAATTTTTTAATAAGTTCTTTATCTTCGGTAGAAAATTCAAACCTCAATCCGTTTTCCAAGATAGTTCTTATAATATAGAATTTTTCTTTTTTCCTCCTTTCATAGTTTTCAATTATCCAACCTAAAACAGGAGATTGAACTCTTCCAGCTGAAAGATTAAGATTTTTAAAATGGTTTTGTAATTTTTCACTAAGATAAAATCCTACCCATCTATCAGCTATTCTTCTTGTGAGTTGGGCTTTAACTAAAGTAAGAGATAAATTTTCTGGATTTTTGAATTGTTTCAAGAACTCTTCTTTAGTAATTTCATGAAGTTTGATTCTCTTTAAATTTTGGTTGAATGGATATAAATAACAAAAGAGATCAAAAGCAATTTTTTCTCCTTCAGTATCAGGATCAGTAGCAAGATAAACTTCTTGATTGGTACTCGCAAGTTTTCTTAAAAATTCTATTAAACTTTCTTTTTCCCAAAACTTTTCTGACCCGCAAACTTCACATTTATTTCTAAAAATTCCTATATGTCTTCGGCAAACTTGGCATATTTTTAATGGTTCAAAAATAGGAACAAAATTATTATTCATCTTTTCAACTCCATAGATTCCTTCATCATAAACTAAGTCAACAAAATGACCCATCGTTGCCGTAATGTTAATAATATAATCTCCTGAACTAACTTCATAGACAATATAATTTTTATAAAATCTTCGAGCCGGTTTGCCAAAAAAATTTGCTATTGTTTTTGCCTTAGTTGGAGATTCAACTATTATTAAAGCAGTTTTTATAGGATCTTTAAATTCAAAAATCTCGCCCCTTAAAATTTTTTTAACAATCTCGCGGTCTTTATTAATTTCTTGGAATATTTTACCTATTTCATCTTTTTCTTCTAAATAATTCTTGAAATTGATTTTGTATCCTAAAATATTCAATTTTCTTTTTAAGTTTTCAAATAATTTTTTGTTTTCAGCTAAAATAATACTAATACCTTTTGTCAAACCTAAGGGAAATAATCTTGAAGTTCTACCTGAAGCTTGGATATAACCTCTGGCGTCAGGCACTAATATAAAATAATTTCCATCTTCTAACAACAAAGAAATTTCTGGGTCTTCTTTAATTTTTTGAATAAATTCTTCTTTTTCTAAAAACTTTTTAAGATAATTTTGGATCTTTTCAACTCTTTTTTTGATATTTTCGTTTGCCAAAACATCTTCTTGTTTCATAAAGCTGTATTTTCTTAGAAAAATCATTTCCTTAACTAAATCAATTTCTTTATCTTCATTTTTTAAAAATTTTTGAAGTGTTAATAACAGCATAAAAAGATTTCTTGGACTATAATTGATTTGAAGTGGCAATTTAAATTTAGGTATTCTTAGAAAAATTGCATATTTTATTGCTTGCGGTAAATCAATTCCTCTTGTTAAGGGATTTCTAACATTTGAAAATCCAACGATGACATCAATTTCGCCTTTTAAAAATAATTCTCTGTTTTTCTTTGTAAATTTCTCATAGGAAATTGCTTTAATATTGTTTGAATTTAAATATTCAATATACTTATTTAAAGATTCCTTAGAGAAAGTATCGTCCAAAAAAATTAATCCTCCCTTTCCAAATTTTTTAATCAATTCTTTAGAAAAATCAAATAGGAAATTTAAATCTTTAGAAAAGTTTTCATCGAAAATATAAAAATCATCAATATTTCTTAAAAAAGTTGAGGAAAGACCTATTTCAAAATTTAAAAGTTCTCTAAAGAGTTTAATTTTTTTTGTTTTAGGAACCAAAGTAGCTGAAGCAGCAATAACCTGGCCTTTATTTTCTAAATTAATGCTTTCTTTAAAATTATTAATATTTTCATAATTTCCTTTTCTTTTTTGTGAAATAATTTCTAAAGCCTTTTCAATCTCTTCTTGTTTAAATCCTAAAAGCATTAAAACTTTATCAATATTTTTAGGTTGACGAATCATTGAATCAGCATCATCAATATATACTAGTTTGAAATCTTTTGGTAAAATCTCAAAATTTTTGTGCAAAAATTGAGAAGTTGTGATTAAAATATCAAAATCTTCTTGAAGCTTTTCTTTGTCTTCAGTTTTAAAAATTGCTAATATTTTACAACCAACTTTTTCATTATAGGTATTAAATTTATTATAGATTTCATTAAGAAGAATTTTAGTAGGAACGATGTAATAAATTTTTTTATAGTTTAAGATATGAACTAAAAATAGTGAAAAAAGAATTCCAAAAGTAGTTTTCCCAAATCCTGTTGGAGCAATTATAGAAAAGCTTTCCTTACTTAAAAATCTTTTTGCCCAATAGATTTGTAAAGAGAAGGGAACTAGGCCACTTACTTTTTGGGAAAATTCTATAAATTTTTTCAAGTTGTTTTCCACATCGCAAAAAGCCTTTGCTTCTTTTAAATCTGAACAATCCGATTGTTTTATCAACTCTAAAAAAGTTTTCTTAAAAACATAAAAATCTTTTTGACATTCACCATAATTTGTAATTTCCTCAAAACTTGCACTTGCTTTATCTATTGGGCATATTTTTAAATATTTAATATCCATTTTACTTTGAACTCAAAATATTTTAAAATAATTATAAATAATAGACCAAGTATAATTAAAGGGTCGAATTTAGTTCTTCTATAACATGCCAAGAAAGAGGAAAGGGCAAGCTGGAGAAATAACATTTAAGGACCCTTACAAGGGTCATGAAATGATAGTCCGTATGGTACCTATTGACAGGTTGGAGGTAATTAGACACCAAAGAAAACCTAGTACCTACCATGTTAAGCATTTAGTGAATTCTATTGAAAGAATCGGTTTTTTAGTTCCATTAATTGTTGTTAATCATCCCGAAGATAAAGATAAACTTTTGATAATTGATGGGCAACATAGATTTTTAGCAGCCCAAGAATTAGGTATCAAAGAATTGCCTGTAATTGTTGTCCCTGATAAATTAGCTCAATTGATGATGAACTTTAATATCGAAAAAGAATTAAATATAAGAGAAAAAGCTTATGTTGCAATAGCTGTTTATAGAGGATACTTAGAAGAAAAACCAGAAATGTTAGAATCAGACCCTGAAATCGTTGACTCTATTGAACAAGCTTACTATGTAACCTTAGGAGTAGGTTATGAAAAGGCTGAAAAGCTATCAGGTAGTGCATTTGAACCTATTTTAAAAAAATGTGATTTCTTCCTTGATGTAAAATTGCCTGAAGCTTTTGAGATAAGAGAAAAAAGAGCTGAAAAAGTTTTAATTGCTAATGGTTTAGTTAGAGACATAGCTCAAAAAATTAAAGAAATGGGTCGCTGGCATCCTTATCTTTATGCTCAAATTATTTCTTGGGCTAATCCCTATAAGAGAAAAAGACTACCCACAGAATTTGATGAACTTTTTGACGAAATAATTAATAACTTACAACAAGCTTCAGAAAATCCCCAAATAATTCTTTCTGCTACTTTAGAGGAAGAAGAATTTTCTTTATAAATTAATTTTTGCTTGATTCAAAATTTTATCAATATTTTGTAGGCCATTTTTAATTATTTTTTTTCTGCATTTAGTACAAATTTTAATCCGTTTATTATTAGGAAGAGTAAACCACTGAAGATTTGGTTTTTGGAAATAAACATGCACTGGATTATATTTACTTCGAGTTTTGATTCTTCGTCCAACCTTAAACCTCGTTTTCCCACATAACATACAAGCCTTAACCATTTTTAATAATTTGGAAAATTAATTTCCAGACCGTTATAAAGTTGATTAATTTGAACATTTGGATAGATTTTTTCAATATTTTCCTTAATCTGATTTCTTTTGTTAACATCAGCTTCTTCAATTATTATTTTGCCAGTTTCCCTAGTAAAATAAGCTTGAGTTATACGGTAATCCTTTAAATTATAAAACTTTTTTTCAATTTTTTCAACAAAAGGTTCATAAGAAGAATTGTATTTTTGTAAGATGGAAACAATATTTTCGATCTCTTGAAAAGATATTGAAGGTTGAAATGAAATCATAGCCTGTTTTTTAATTTGTTGATTATTTTGATTAATAAAATATAACATAGCATAGGTGAAAGAATTAATAATCAAGGAAAGAATAATCAAGCCCCAAATAGATAATTTCAAACTCTGAATCAATTCATAAATAATTCTCTCTTTAGAAAGATCAATTACTTTAAATTCTTGATAGCTTTCCTTCCTTTTTAAAACATAACCTTCAACTAAACTTATTGCTGCAATTTCTTCAGTGCTGAGATTTGTAATTTTATTGATATTAAAAATCTTGTAATTTTTAAGTATTTCTTCATCTAATTCTAAATCTTCATCACTAGTTATATAGACGATATCCAAAGGTAATTTAGAATTTCTGATATTACTATCAATTAATCTTTTTAGAATAGGATTCAAATTTTCCTTCGTAAATTCACAATAAATGTTTTGTAAAACTCCAACTTCATAACTCGCTGAAGTTAAAACATTATTACTCAAGATATAAAATTGATAACTGTTATCATAATATAACGAAAAACTATTTCTGATAAAATCAAAAATTGGATATAAAATATGAGTTGTGCTAAAAGGTAAAATTTTATTCTCAATTAAACAATTAGTGATTTCATTTACAACATCTTTATTATAGAAAACAACGAATACCTTATTTTTTAAAAGGGGAGAATAAAAATAGTTCCAAATATATTTATTTAAATTAATTGGCAATTCTTGCTTGATTTTATTTTCCAAAGCATCTCTAAGGTTTACTACTTCAGTGGTATATACAACAAAACTTTGAACAAAAAACATCGGAAGATTTAAAATTATAAAAGCACTTAATTCTCCGCTTTTTTTATGTATAGAATTTTTTAATTCAGAAATTGCTTTTGTGAGTGAATATCTATCAATTTCTCCTTCTTTAAATATGCTTTCTTCAATTGAGACTTTATTAATAGGAATAAATGACCCGTTTTTTACTATAATTTCAATCAAAGAAACTTTTTGGGGAGAAATTACTATTGTGTAAAATATTTTCTTAAACAAATTCTCAAATTTCATTACCATTTTGTTTTTTCTTTAATATACCATTCTTCAATTTTAACAAATCTTTCTGAAGGATTATTCAAATAAATAGAATTAAAACCCTTTAATTCCTTAGGTAAAATATAGGGATAATAATTATTAACAAGAAATACTATTGGCGCTTCTTTATTTATTAATTCATTTAATTTTTTGAGATTTGGGAAGAAATTTGACTCTCTATCTGTTTTTAAGGCTTGAATGAGTTTTTCAATTTCAATATTGGTAAAATTTGCTAAATTTAAAAAAGAATTTTTCTCAAAAAGGAATCCTAAGTCAGGCAAAAGATTAAAAGAAACTCCATATAAAATTGCTTCATAGTTCTTGTTAGGGATTATATTGTTATTAATATTGTTTAAATCTTCGATCCTGATATTAAATCGGAACCGTTTTTGTAAATAATTGGCTATTTTTTCAAAAAAGAAATTATCAGGTACTGTAAGAGTTACATCTGAAAAATCTAAATTTTCCTCCTTTACATCAGATACCATTTTCTCTTCTTTAATCTTTAACATTTCTATAATTGAATTTGAAAAAATTCCATAAGATGGTTCAGCGAAATTTTCGAAAACTTTTTCTATTATTTCTTTTCTGTTTATAGCAAGTTTTAGTTGGTTTATTCTCTTAAAATCTTTAAATTTCTCTGCATTAAAAAAGATAGCGATATTTCTTGGAATAATTAAGTTATAAATTTGATAACTTCTTGGAGAAATTGAAAAAAAATAAGAAGGCCTTAATCCACCTAAAGCATCAATCTGTTTAGTTTTTAAAGCTTCATAAGCTTGATTTAAATCAGGATAAATATAAATTACAATTTTTTCTAAATAGGGAGTGGGATGATAAAATTTATTTCTTTCGAATTCGTAGACTTTAATATTATTGAAGAGAGAATATTTTTTTGAGAAAACATAAGGTCCGCTTGAAACATTTATCAATTTTTCTTCATTGGTTTTCCATTCAGAAATTTCATATCGTGCCCAAATTTTTGCAGGAATAATTTTTACAAAAGATAGGTTTTGGATAAAGTAATTATCAATAATTGGTAGTTTTACTTTTATCCTAGAATTATCTATTTTTTCAAATTCGACATCTTTGAAAAATGAATAAAATTCACCAAGATTGTATTTTTTAATGTAATTAAATGTGGCAATTACATCATCGGAGGTTATTTTTTGTCCATTACTCCAATAAGCTTCTTTAAGTTCGATTTCATAGCCTAACCCTTTATCAGTTTTAATAATACTTTTAGCTAATTCATATTCATAACCTCCTTTTCCATCAGGTCTTACCAGAGAGTCGTATATTAAATTGATTAAAGTTTTCTCTGCGATTTTATTAGCTAAAAATGGATTTAAAGTCTCGATATCTTGGTAAAAACCTTCTCTTAATATTCCTCCATAAGCTGGTTCTTTTTCAAAAAAAAGAGTATAGATTTTGTTGCCAGCATAGATAAAACCAGCTATACTCAAAATTAAACCGATAAATATTAACACCCAAATTACCTTAGGAGTTTGGATAAGAAGCTTCCAAATTATAATAATTAACCTTCTTTTCATCGTCTTCAGATATAAATTCTTATTAGAGAAATCAATAAAAATAAGACAGCTATTACCCAAGTTATGATAAAAATATACTTTTCAAGCCCCCTTCTTTGGAAAAAAGGTAAAGATCCAGAAAAACCAAATAAACTTCCATAACTTCCACCTCTTTGTTGCAAAATTATAAGAGTTATTAAAATAATGGCTAAAATAATTATTAAAATATCAAGAAGAAAAGCCATTTTTTTATTTTAATTTTCTCTCCTTTAATTGACGATGATATTTAATTACCGCCCTATGAGCAATTTTGTCGATTGATTTAATAAAACTTCTTAAATTATAAGGTAAATCTTCTAATTTTAAAGGATCCTTTTGTAGATTATAAAATAGTAATTGGTTTGGCTTAGCATAAGCTATCACTTTTATTTTATCTTCTACACCTGCTTCTTTTAAAGCTTCTATAGCAAATTTTAGTTGGGTTTTGCCACCATCTATTAAAATTAAATCTGGTGTCCCCCATTCTGGATGATTAAATCTTCTTTTTAAAACCTCATAAATCATTCTTGGATCATCTGGTTTTATAATTGTTTTAATCCTAAATTTCCTTAAATTAGACTTATCATATTTTCCTTCTTTAAAAACTACTCTTATACCAACTTTTTCTTTCCCACTATGATGGGAAATATCATAAGCTTCAATAAAATAAGGGATTTTATCCAAATGTAAAAGATCCTTTAAATCCTTTAAGACTTTCAAAATATTTATCTTCTCCTCTTCTTTATTAAAGGATTTGATTAAATTCGTTTGTTCTAAAATTTTATTAATTGCTATAATTTGATTTTTAATTCTTGAAGCCTTTTCAATCTCATCTTTTAATAAAAAGTTTTTTAATTCTTTCAAGAGTTTCTTTTTAATTGTCTTTAAATTTCCGCTTAATATTTCTTTTATCTTCCTAATATTTTCTGAATATAAATCTTTATCTCCAATTTCATTTTTTTTGCAACACCAACCATAACATAATCCAAGATGAGCATTTAAACAAGTAGATAAATGAGGTTTAAGGCATGTGCAAAATGGTATCTCCTGTCTAATGATTTTTAATATTTTTTTCAAAGCTTGTCCTTCAGTAAATGGACCTATAAATTCAGCAGTGTATTTATGTGGTTGATGGGTAACAAAAATTTTTGGATAAATTTCCTTGGTAAACCCAACATAAAAATATTGAGTATCATCTCTTAAAAGTTGGTTAAATAAAGGATCAAATTTTTTTATAAGCTCCGCTTCTTTTAACAAAGCTTCAGCTTCAGAATCTAAGACAATGTATTCTATGTCGGAAGCTGTTTCTAAAAGTTTTTGAATTTTAGGATTTTTGCTTCGAAAATGTTGTCTTATCCTTTCTTTGAGGTTAACTGCTTTACCAACATATAAAACATTTCCCTTTTTGTCTTTAAATAAATAAACTCCTTTTTTTGTTGGAATATTTTTTAAAACACTTTCTTCCATCTTTAAAATCGTATATAATTTTATTTAAGGGGTAAAACGGGCAGTCGCCTGTAATCAAATTACAGGAGGAAAGTCCGGACACCCATCAAGGAAGCCTGGGAAACCCAGGAAGGCTGTAAAGCCTTAGGAAGTCCACAGAGACAATTCTAGCCTGTTAAACAGGCAAAAGGTGAAAAGCAGGGGGGTGTCAAAATATTCTTATTTTGGCTACCTCCTGATCCTGAAGAGTAATCTTCAGGATTGGGCTTCCTCTTCCGGGTGCGAGGTTGTGCCATAAGGTTTTTACCTTATGGAAACCGCTTATCCCCTGTGGCAACACAGGGGTTAGATAAATGACTGCCACCCTCTGGGGACAGAATCCGGCTTATAGTTTTACCTCTTTTTATTTTATAATTAAAAAAATTTTAAGACAATGGACAATTTAGGAAAAATTTATTCAAAAATTAAAAAAGAAAGAACTTTAGTTTTATTAAAACCAGATGCAGTTAGGCGCCGTCTTATAGGAGAGATAATAAAAAGATTTGAAAATAGTGGTTTAAAAATAATTGGTTTAGGAATTGTTTGGCCTAAAAAAAGTATAATGGAAAGACATTATCCTAAAAGGAAAGAATGGGTTGAAAACCTTGGAAAGGGTTTTTTAGAAATCTATAACGAATACAATATAAAGGTAGACTTAAAAAAAGATTTTAAAGTGAATAATGTTTATGAATTAGGTCTAAAAGTAAGAGAGTGGATAATTGATTATATGTGCTCTGGCCCAATTATTAAAATAGCTTTAGAGGGACCAAAAGCAATATCTGTTGTTAGAAAATTAGTTGGTTCAACTATACCTTATAATTCACCTCCAGGCACAATTAGAGGGGATTTTTCAATTGATAATCCTGCTATTGCTAATTTTGAAAAAAGAGCCATCCAAAATTTAGTCCATGCTTCAGGTAATGAAAAAGAAGCAGAATATGAAATAAATCTTTGGTTTAAAAAAGACGAATTAGTTGAGTATGAGTAAAATTAGTTAAAATAATAAATAATGGTAGTCCCAGCAAAAAGACTTTCAAGATCTCGTTCAAGAAAAAGAAGATTTCAGAAAGAGATTTTAAAATTACCTCAATTAGTTAAATGTAAGAATTGTCAAGAATTAACTTTACCACATCGAGTTTGTCTTCATTGCGGATTTTATAAAGGAAGGAAATACTTAAAAACTTTAACTGAGAAGAAAGCTGAAAAAAGCAAAAAGTAGATTTAAATGGCTACAAGGCACCTTTCAAGGATAATAGTTATGCAAAGTTTATATGAGTGGGCTTTTAATGATTATCAACCGGATAAATGGCAAGAGATTTTTGAAAGAAATTTAAAAGAATTTGGGCAAGATATCGATGAGCCTGAATTTGGTAGAAATTTAATGAAAGGTATTATCGAAAATCTTTCTACTATAGATGATATTATCAAAAACTCTGTAAGATCAATTCCCTTTGAGCAAATGCCCTTACTTGAAAAAAGTATTTTAAGATTGACTACTTATGAACTCTTGAATGAATCTGAAGCAGTGCCAGCAAAAGTAGCTATTAATGAGGCTATTGAATTAGCTAAAAATTTTGGAACCAATGCAACAGCCAAATTTATTAATGGCGTTTTAGGCACTATTTATGAAAATATTACTAAGCTTAAGTCTTCAAAATAATGACAAAAACCAATTGGCAAGAACATCTTGATAAAGCTATTACAATTCTTCTTTCGAAATTAAAAATTTCGATAACTAATAAATTGTTATTTTACGAAGCATTAACTCATAAAAGTTTTCTTTATTTTCATCCCGATTATCCTTATGGCTACAATGAAAGATTAGAATTTTTAGGCGATGCTATTTTAGAATTTGTTGTTTCGGAATATCTTTTTAAAAAATATCCAAATTTTAAAGAAGGACAATTAACTCTTATTCGAGCTAGTTTAATAAACAGAGAAAAACTTTTAGAAATTGCTGAAAAACTCGAACTTGAAAAATTAATTTTAAAAGGACCTAATATTGATGAAAAAGGGTTAAAAAAAGTTTTAAGCGATGCTGTTGAAGCATTAATTGGAGCTCTTTATTTAAATTCAGGTCTCGAATTCGTGAAAAAATTTATCGAAGATTTTCTACTGCAATATGTCGATGAAATTGTTGAGAAGGGTCTTTACAAAGATCCTAAAAGTCTTCTTCAAGAAATTTTTCAAGATAGATTTAAAACTTTACCTAAATATACTGTTTTAAAAGAAGAAGGACCATCTCACCAAAAAAAATTTATTGTTGGTTTGTTTTTAGAGGATAAATTGATAAGTGTCGGTGAAGGAAGCAATAAGCAAGAAGCTGAAACTCAAGCTGCTGCTAAAGCATTAAAAAAAATTCAATTAAAGTAAATTTCGAGTAAAATTTAATATAATGAAAGTTTATTGTATAGGAAGCGCAACCTTAGATATATTTTTTATTTATGAAAATCTTGACTTTTTAAAAAATCCAAAATTAATTTCTGAGAAAAATCAAGTTCCTGAGATATTCATTGATCTTGGCGGAGGAGGTTTAAATTCTGCTTTTAATTTTAAAAATTTAAATTTAGAAACTCAGGCAATTATTAAATTAGGTAAAGATTTCATAGGAAGAATAATCGAGGAAAAAATTAAAATAAAAAAGATACCAGCAAAGATAATTAGAACAAATGGGTTTTCAACTTTTTCAGTAATATTTTTAAATAAAAACACCGGAGAGAAGAAAATTTTTGTTTATAGAGGAGATGAAATTTTCAATGAAAGAGATATTCCAATCTTTTCTAACTCAGCTTATTTTTTAATAACAGGAAGCACTAGTTTAAATATCTGGCTTAACATTGTTAAAAAATTAAGAAAGAAGGATAATTTTATAGGCATTATTCCTTCAAGAAATTTTCTTTCTAAAAAAATTGCCAAAGATGTTTTAAATTACGTTGATTTTGTAAGCCTTAATGAAGAAGAAGCTAAATTATTCTTAGGTAAAAACGAAAAAAAAGTTTCTAAAGAAGATTTATGCCAATCTTTAAAAAAAATATTGCCTAATCCGATATTTAAAGTAGTAACATTTGCCGAAGAAGGAGCTTGTTTGATTTATGGAAATAAAATATATTTTGTTGAAGCTTTCAAAAGATTCAAAACTATTGATACAACTGGCGCTGGTGATTGCTTTACTAGTACACTTTTTGCTTTTCTTGTAAAATATTTGAACAAAATTGATGAAATAAAAATAAAATATGCACTTAAATTTGCTTCAATTAATTCAGCTCATAATTTAAAAGAGATAGGCGCTCAAACTGGCATTTTGAAAGAAAAAGATTTATTAAAATATAAAAATTACAATTTAAAAGTATTGGTAAAAAATATTTTATAATTTTAAAATAATGATTAAGATTCAAAAAAGAGATTTAAATAAAAAAGCTGAGGAATATAGAAAAGAGGGTTTTATTCCAGGTGTTTTATATGGGCCAGAAATTGGTAACTTTCCTGTTTTTATTTCCGAAAAAGATTTTCTTAAGAATTTAAACCAAATTCACCACAGGTTTGAATTCGAGTTTGAAGGAAGGACTTTATTAGGAATTATTCAAGAAATCCAAAAGGATCCATTAACCTTAAGGCCTATCCATTTCGATGTTTATGTTCCTGAAATTTCAAGGATTATAACAACTGCTATTCCAATAATTATTAAAGGAGAAGAAGAAATAATAAGAAAAGGCTATGCAGTTAATAAATTATTAAATGAAATTGAAGCTGAAGGATTAGTTGAAAAATTACCAGAAAATATTGTAATTGATGTTTCAAATCTGGAATTAGGTGAATCAATTTATGTAGAGGATATTCAACCTAAGGACAATTCTTTTAAAATCATTACCCACCCTGAGACTCCAATTGTAACAATCGTAGAAGTTGTTTCAGAAGCAACAGAAGAGTAAAAATTTATAAATGAGTTCTAAGATTATCAAAGATATCAAAAAATTCGAATATAAATCTGAAATAAGAAAGAAAAAAATATTTTTATTTCAGTTTAAAGAAATTGTTGTTTCTAAGATATTAGTTATAGCTTTGATGGGAATATTTTTTCTAATTGAATCTAAAGCAGCAGCTCCTATTCATAATGAATTTAGAATTCAAGTTAACCCTTCTCTTTTGGCACAAAACACTTCAGAAATTCAACAGTTGAAACAGAAATTACAGAGCGAACTTAATCAAATTTTAAAAGAAATAGAAAACTATAAGGCAGAAATTAAAAAATTGTCTGTTCAAAAAAGAAATCTTCAGCAAGAAATTCAATATTTAATAGCACAAATTAACAAAACTGAATTAGAAATAAAAGCTCTTCGATATGAAATTAATGCTTTAAATAAAAGAATTAACGATACTCTTAAGGCAATAAAAAATACAGAAAATAAAATAGAAAATTCAAAGCAAAATTTAATTGCAACTACAAGAACTTACTATAATCTTTCTCGAAAGTCTTTTTTTGAAGTAATTTTAGCAGAACAAAACATTTCTGATTATTTTTCGAATATTGTTTATTTAAATAAGCTTCAAGAATCCATCAATAATCAAATAGATGAATTAAAAAAATTGGTAAAGGAATTGAATTATCAAAAACAAAAATTGGAAGATGCTCTTCAAGAACAAGAAAATCTTTTAGTTTTAACCGAAGTAAAAAAGAAAGAATTGGCTGAGCTTCAACAGGAGAAAAATGAGCTTTTAAAATTAACTCAAGGTCAAGAAAGAAAATATCAAAAATTATTAACTGAAAAAGAAAAAAGAGCAGCGGAAATAAGAGCCCAACTATTTCGTTTAGCTGGTGGTGTTTCTCCTATTAGCTTTGGTGAAGCTTTAAAATACGCAGAATTAGTTGCAAAATTTACAGGAGTAAGGCCAGCATTTTTATTAGCAGTTTTAAAGCAAGAATCTGATATTGGAAGAAATGTAGGTCAATGTTATCTAAAAGATCCAGAAACAGGAGCAGGAATAAATATTAAGACAGGCGCCAAACTTGATAGAGTTATGCATCCTACTCGAGATGTACCAGTATTTTTAAGGATAACTAAAAAATTAGGTCTTGATCCTTACTCAACTCCAGTTTCCTGTCCTTTAAGTTTTGGGTGGGGAGGAGCAATGGGACCTGCCCAATTTATTCCTTCTACCTGGGCAGCATATGAGGATAAAGTAAGAAAAATTGTTGGTGAGGAGCCAAACCCTTGGAATATTTATCATGCCTTTGTCGCTGCTGGAATTAAATTAGCTGAAGCAGGAGCTAATCTTAGAGATTATAATTCTGAATGGAAAGCAGCAATGATTTATTTTGCTGGAAGTAATTGGTCTAATCCAGCCTATCGATTTTATGGCGATTCAGTGATGGCTATTGCTGAAAGATTTGAAGAGGATATTAAAATCATTAAAGAAGCAGGTGGTTAAAGTCTTGATTTTTGCATATTCTTTTGCTATAATATTAAAAGATGGGTTAAAAGCCCATTTTAAATTTTAATTAAAGGTCGTAATTAATTTATATTTTAAAAAATGGCAAGGGAAGAAATTTTGTTCTTTGA
>CALIVE010000049.1 GCA_938048445.1 Minisyncoccota bacterium
ATCAAAATATTTTCTCAATTTCATTTTAGATATATCTTTTTCTATCGGCTTAAAAATATCTTTATTCACTCCCAGATACAAAACTTTAATTTTTTCTTCAGGTATTTTATAAATTTCAACGATATCTTTTTTAGTTGAAAATGAAGGAACCAATATTAAGTCCGCCCTTAAGGCAGAATTCTTTATTTCAGAATACCATCTTTCTTTATAAACATAGGGCATAATTTCAAATGAGAGGTCATAAATAGTGTAAACAGTTTTAATTTTTTTGAAATATGGCAAATAAGTTCCAGATATACTATGATATATTTGAATATTTTGTTTATCTAAAAGAAACTCTATTAAATGGATTTTAAACCTTTTTTCTAAAATTTTTACCAATTTACTTGATAGAGGAAGTATCTGAAGTTTAAAGTTTTTTTTAACAATTTTTTTTATATTTTTAACTCTTACCATATAATTTTTTAAAAAATAACCAAATATTAAGTAGTCATTCTTTTTATCAATTTCCTTCAAAGTATCTAAAAATTCAGGAAGAAGATAATATATTCCACCTTTTTCACTACTACCTAACCCAATTCCTGCATCTATACATATTTTCATAATTTTCAGTTGAATAAATTTTCTTTTTAATTCTATTTTTTATTTTTTCAAATCAATTTTATATATTCATTTTTTCTGAATTTCATATATTTCTTTTATATCATTTTCAACCATCAGTTCAACAAGTTCTTTAAATTTTACTTTCGGTTTCCATCCAATGTTTTTCTTTATTTTTGTTATATCTCCTCTAAGTTCATAAACCTCAGCAGGTCTGAATAGATTTCTATCTATTTCTATATATTCTTCCCAATTTAACCCAATTGTTTCAAAAGCAAGTTGAACAAATTCTTTTACAGAATGAGTTTCTCCTGTAGCAATAATATAATCATCGGGTTTATCCTGCTGAAGCATTAGATACATTGCTTCTACATATTCAGGAGCATAACCCCAATCTCTCTTTGCATCAAGGTTCCCAAGTTTTATTTTGTCCAGAAGACCAAATTTAATCATTGCAACTCCTCTTGAAATTTTTCTTGTCACAAACTCAAAACCTCTTCTTGGTGATTCATGATTAAAACAGATACCACTGCACGCAAACATGTTATATGCTTCTCTATAATTTTTTGTAAAATAATAACCAACGACTTTTGAAATTCCATATGGAGACCTTGGATTAAAGGAAGTTGTTTCTTTTTGAGGGGTCTCAATAGCATGTCCAAACATTTCACTTGATGCAGCAAAATAGAATTTACAATCGGGTTTTCTGTTCTTTATTGCTGATAAGATATATATTGTGCCATTTATATTTATATCAAGAGTAGAAAATTCATCTTCAAATGAATAACTTACAAAACTTTGGGCAGCAAGATGATAACATTCATCAGGTTTTACCTGTTCTACTATATTATAAATGCTCGCATAACTTTCAATAGAACCACAATGTAGATGTATCTTATCTCTAATATGTCTTATACGCCATAATCTATGCTCGGGGTCTTCAAGAGCAACTCTTCTCACAATACCATGAACTTCATATCCTTTTTCAAGTAATAATTCTGCAAGATAAGAACCATCTTGTCCAGTAATACCTGTTATTAACGCTTTTTTCATTTTTGCCTCCTATTTTTTATTTAGGTTAATGTTTTATATACATCCAATGTCTTTTTAGCAGTATTTTCCCATGAGAATAATTTTGCTCTTTCTAATCCTTTTTTTGATAATGTTTTTCTCATATTTTCATTATCCAATACGAATAAGATTGCCTCTACAATTTCCTCACAATTTTCTGGATTAACTAAAATACCAGCATCTCCAACTACCTCTGGTAATGAAGAAGTTTTAGATGTTATAACCGGCACTCCACAACTCATTGCTTCCAGAACCGGTAATCCAAAACCCTCATATAAAGATGGATATACAAAAACTTCACATCCATTATAAAGATAAGGTAATTCTAAGACCGGAACATAACCAGTCAAAATTATATCTTTTTTAACATTTTCAGGGATTTCTTGCATTTTTTTATAAAAAATTTCTGATTTAATGCCAATTTGACCACATATAACAAGTTTATATTCAGGAAATTTTTCTTTTATTATAGTAAATGCATCTATCAATACTGGTATATTTTTTCTTGGTTCAACTGTTCCAACAAAAAATATATATTTTTGATTAATTCCATACTTCTTTTTAACATAATCTATTGCCTCTTTATTTTCAATAGGTCTGTAAATCTCATCTGCTGCTAAATGGATTACTTCTATTTTTCCAGAGTTGACATTAAAAAAATTAATAATATCTTTTTTCGTTGAATATGAGTCAGCAATAATTTTCTCCACTCTTTTTATTGCTTTTGAAATAATAAATTTAAATTTTTCTGAATCTGATTGCAAGAACCAGTTCGGATTTATTAAAGGAGTAAGGTCATGAATTGTTATTATTTGCTTACTGTATAAACTTAATGGAGAAAAGATATGTAAAGTATGTATTAAATCAAATTTTCCATATAAAAATTCAACAGGTAAAAATCTCTGGACAGTATAATTATAAATTCTATTAGGTAGTCGTTTTACAACAATATAAAAATTTTCTGAATTAAAATCTTTTTTTATTTCATACTTTTCTTTATATTGTCTAAAACAACTTCCATATAGAACATAAATATTTTCTTTATCAACTTTTTCAATATTCTTAATAAGGTTATAAGTATACCATCCTATCCCTGCTTTTTTCTTCCACAATAAAGGACTAATATCAAATCCTATTTTCATACCTAAAAATATTTTTCGGAAATTAAAATATCTTCTTTGTAAGTAATATTTATATAAAAACCATTAAAGAAAATCGGAACAATTAGTTCTCCACCATCAATCATTTTTTGGATTACATCTGTTATTTCAATTTCATTTCTTAATGGAGATGGAGGAGTGATTTTTATATAATCAAAGACCACTTTATCAAAAAAATAAAAACCCATTCCACATAAATCATTTACAAGTTTTTTCGGTTTTTCTTCCACTCTTATTACCTTATCCTTTTCTATTTCAACTGAATAACTTCTTTTTATATCTTCTATATTGGATGTTTTCCATACACCAATACCCTGTTTAAATTCTTTAGGAAAAGTAAAAGACCCTTTACATAAACAATCGCCAAGCACAACTATAAATTTTTTATTTATATATTTTTCTACCAAAGATACTGCATATCCAATTCCTTTTAATTCTTTTTGCTCAATAAATTCACTATTTATATCTATTTTATTTACATACTCAATAATTACTTCCTTCTTATATCCTACAACAAAGATAAAATTTTCAGTGAATTGTTTCCAGTAATTTATAATGTAAAAAAGAAGTGGTTTATCTTTAATAAGAACCATACTTTTAGGCAAATCTGGTTTGTTTAATCTTGTGCCTTTACCTGCACAAAGAACCACACATTTTATATTCTTTTCAAAAAAATTATCCATTTTTTAATCTTCTATATAACATAATAATCTTTTTTGCATTTTCTTCATCATTCCATATTTTTTTTGCCTTTTCAAATGCATTTTTTCCCATTTTTTTTGCTAAATCTTTATCTTTCAATAATATTATTATTTTTTCTGCAAATTCTTTAAAATTTTTAGGTTCACATAAAAAACCACTCTTTCCATCTTCAATAAATTCTTTTATTCCTCCAATTCTACTTGCTACAATTGCTTTTTTATTATACATCCCTTCCACAAGAATAACAGGAGACATATTTTCCCATTGTTCAGGTATTACTAATATTTCTGCTTTTCTAAAATAATTTTTAACTTGTTCAGGAGTTATTTTCCCAACAATTATAACATTTCTTTCAATTTTCATCTCTTTAATATTCTTTAAAATTTCTTCTACATAATCCTTTTCAACTTTTTCAATTTCTCCTACTACATATAATTTTACATCTGGAAATAATTTTTTTATTTCTGCTATTGCTTTGATTAAAATATGTAGTCCTTTTCTATATTGAACCCACCCGGAATATAATATTGAGTTTTTTTCTATTTCGTTGTTATGATTGATATTTTCTTCAGATTTTTCAAATATTTGTGGAATAAATATTAATTTCCTTTTAGGAAGACCATATTTTCTGCCAATTTCAAGAGATGCATTTGATAGAAAAATGAATGCATCTATGTTTTTAAGAAAAAAATTAAAAAAATATTTTCTAAATGGTAAAAAAATTCTGTATTTGGGAGATACTTTTTTAAAACAATAAAAACATTTAATTCCACTGTATTCTTCACAGATATTTCCATTATTATCTAAAAGAGTTTCATTGGGACAAAAGAACCAGTAATCATAGATACTCAGAATTGTGGGTATTTTAAAAATTTTTGCCCATATAAGAGGAGCAAAAGATATTTTTTTGAAATTGTGAAAATGAATCAAATCAGGTTTAATTTTTTCAATAACTTTTTTTGATTTTAAAAATACATAGATGTCAAAAGGAAATATCAAATGATAAAAACTTGAAATAATAGAAAAAATTTTATTTCTAAAAATGTTAGGATTGTTGAAATTTATAAGATTATGCATTGTTTTCATTGAATAGATGTTAGATTCAATTTTTTCTTTTTTTTCAATACTGGTTATTAAAATGTAATTCTCAATATTATTGGTTTTAAGTTTCTCTATCAATCTTAAAGTTGCAATTTCAGCGCCTCCGTATATACTATGATATTTTGGATGGTAATCAAGTATATGTAAAATTTTCATCTTATAAGTCCCTTTATTTTCTTTAAAATTTTTTCTATAAGTGAAATTTTATGAGGTCTCATAGAATAAGTCATTTTGTATATTTTTTTCTGTAAATGTTTTGAATAGGTATCAGCAACAGGTTTGGCATTTTCTCCATAAAATAAATAATCATATTGCATTCCTTTATCAAAAGGAACATAATAAGAAAAATGAGCATTTATACCTATTTTTTTTGCCCATATTAAACTTTTTAAATCTTTCTCAAAGGAAGACCCTGGAAGTCCAATAATAAAAAATCCGTTTACACTTTTAAAATATTTTTTAGCAATCAAAACAGCCCTTTCTATATCAACGCTTGTTTCTCCTTTTTTTATAATATTTAGTACATCGTCATCTATACTCTCTATTCCAAAACTAATATGACTACATCCAGAATCTTTTAATAATTGTGCTAATTCTTCATCAAATCTATCTGCTCTTAAACCATTAGCACAACTCCAAGATAATTTCAAATTTCTTATAAGTTCACAAAATTTAACTACTCTTTTTTTATCTACATTAAAACAATCATCTAAAATTGAAAAAGATTTTATATCCCATTTTTCTTTAGCAATTTTCAATTCTTCATAACAATTTTCAGGACTTCTTGTAAGATATCTGGTATTTCTACTTACACAATATATACACTGATAAGGACAACCTTGAGAGGTCATAATTGGATAATCCCACCTTCCTTTGTTCCAATTTTTTTGAAAAATAATAAAAGAATCCAAAAGTTGGTAATCAGGAAAAGGTAATTGATCCGAAAATGGAATGTTTATTTCTATCTTATCTTCAAATTCAATATATGGATAACAACATTGGACATTGATAATTCCTGAAACTGATTTAACTTTTGCTCCTGGATATTTCTTTTTATATTTTTGAGCAATTTGTTTTGCTTGACTATATGTTCTTGACTGTACCGAAATTCCAATTATATCCGATTTTATTTTTAAGTATCTATTTTTAGGTCTTGGTTTTGTATTTAAATCTATAATTTTACAATTTAAAATAGTAGCAGCATAAGTAAGTCCAAGATTTGGAATATCAAAATTTACTCCAGCATAAGGATTAATTAGTATCATTTCATACTTTTTCTGATACTCCATATTTTTCTTCTCTTTCTATTGTATTATATGCTCTACATCCTGCACATAATATAGGAACTTTCTCTCTTTTACTGATAACCATTTTTCTAAAATTTTTATATCTTTCCGAAAACCATATTTCTTTAAAAGATTTTTCAAAAATATTTCCAAAAGCATGCTTTCTTAAAAAATCCCTTTTATTTGACATTAAAACTGCACAACAGGGCATTACATGTCCTCCCATCATAATATAAGGTTCTTGCCATGCATAACAATAATGCATAGGAGGAAGATTTTTGGGATGAGTAGGATGAACAAATGAAATTTTCAAATCCAAATCTTCTGCTTTTTTAATTACTTTTTTTACAATATTATCTGGAATTTTTGGAATAAATAATTCTTCTATTTCTGGGAAATAAAGTAATCCTGTAAACTCAATTGTGCTTCCAATGCCTAATAAATCTTTATCAAAAGAATGAACAATTTCTAAGAATTTTTCCATCTCATACAAATTTAATTTGTTCACTATATATCTAAAGTATATAACTGGAATGGGTGAATTGTATTTTCTTTTCAATTCTAATAGGGTTCTAATGTTATTGATTGTTTTTTTAAAATTGCATCCAACTTTAATTTTTTCATAAGTTTCTTTTGTCCCAGCATCAAAAGAAATATAAATTACATCTACACCAAGAGTAATCAGTTTTTCAGCAATTTCTTTATTTATTAAGTCAAAACTATCAACTAATGCAACATAAACATCTCTTTTTTTTAGATATTCAATCATTTTTAAATAATCTCTGTTTAAAAAAGCATCTCCTTCTCCAGTTAAATTTACCCATTTTAACTTGGGAAAATTCGCAATAATATTTTTAAATTCTGTAAATGTTAAATCTTTATTCGGTTCTTTCCAATATGTATGTTCACAAATAATACATTTTTTGTTACATCTTGTAGTAACTTCAATTTCAACTACCTGTGGAAAACCAATAAATAAACGGGTAAGATTTGGAAATAATTTAAAAAAAGGAATAAGAATTGAACCAACCCAACAACCAGTTCCTTCTCCACCTGCAAAAACAAATGATTTTGTCCACAAAAATTTATAAACTCTTCTGATCCCTCCTTTTCTGAAAAGATAAAAGATAATTTTTCTGTAATAAACCAGATTATTTCCAATTCCTTTTATTTTATTTAAAATTTTTATTATCACTTTTAAAAAATTTGTCATAATTCAATCCTCCTCTATATATTATTTGCAGGTTTTTCAACCAATTTGAAATTAAGATAAAAGAAAAGTAAATTATAAAAGAAGCGACCGCTTCAACAAATAAAATTAAAATATTTAAAGATTTTGTAAAATTAACAATAGTTTTGTTAAAAAAGAATAGAATTAATGAAAATAATAATGCACCATAAAATGGAATTGATATTGAATTTTTAAAAGTAGTGATCATTTTAATTTCAAAAATATTATGATAAATAGCAAATAAATAAAAAGTACTTAAACTTATAGAAATTAGAGTAGCAATTATAACACCATTAAATCCTATCTTTTTTATTAAGAAATAAGTGAGGATAAGATTTAAAGTTGCTTGTCCTATTCCAGCATACATTTGAAATTCTGGTTTTTCTATTCCTACTAGAATTGCTGTTAAGTTTGAAGAAAGAAAAGTAATGAGAAAAATTAATGAAAATAATCTCAAAACAATGACTGATTTTTCATATCCTGGTCCAACCCATAAATTAATTATAATAGGTGCAGTTGCAATTATAAAAAACATTAAAGGAAAAGCAATTGTGCTTATAATTTTCAAACCATAGGTGTGAAGTTTTATTAATCTTTCTTTATCATTCATTGCTTTTAGCTCTGCTGAAGCAGGAACAATTGCTGAATTTAAAGTTCTTATCATATTTGCAAGTTTCTCGGGAATAGTATATCCAATTTGATAAATGCTTACAAGTCCAACATTTAAAAAATGTGAAATGAAAAACTTATCTGTCTGGTATGTTATTACTTCCTCAATTGCTGTTAACCATCTTTTAATACCAAATTTACTTAATTTCTTAAATATGTTTTTTTCAAAAAGGAGAAAATCTAACTTAATTTCTGGAAAGATTTTATAAATACTAAGTAAAGATATTAATCCTCCTATTGAATATACAAGAAAATTATTAACCATCAACCCTTTAATTCCCCAGTTATTCTTTATGAATAAGACAACCCCTAAAGCATGTAAAGTTGTCAGAATAATAGTTATCTTACTTGTAATATCCATTCTTTGAAATCCTCTTAAACAGTTGTAAAAAAGAGTAAAAATATTGGAAAATCCCATATAAATAATTGCCCACTTAAAAATAAATAATGCTTCATCATTAAAATCCTGCGGTATTTTTAAAATTTTGATGAGAAATTTTGGAACAATTAAAGAAAGAAAAGAAAGAATCAATAATAATGAAAAATAAAAATATAAACCTGAATTTACTACATAATTTATCTTATCTTTTTCATTTTTTGCTTTATATTCTGCTATATATCTTTCAAAAGATTGCCCTATTCCTAAATCAATCAATGAAAAATATCCTGTTATCATTGTAATTAAAGACCATATTCCATATCTATTTATACCAAGATTCTTCAGGACAAATGGAACAAGTAAAAACCCAACCACTGCTGAATATCCATAACTAATAATGTTGTAAATAGTATTTCTTATAATTTTTTCTTTTATCATCATTTACACCTCTTCTATTTTTTTCTAAGTTAAAAAATCTATGTAAAATATTGGGTTTGAAAAAGAAAAATTTTCCCCACTGAGTTTTTCAATTTTTTTCGTTTATAAATTTTGACATTTCCAATCTCTTTTTCTAAAAAATATTCATTTTCAATAAATTCCCATAAAATAGATATCTTCTCAAGTGGAAAATTTTCAAATCCAAAATTACTAACTATTGATGTATCAATTATATTAACAGGTTTATTCTTTTCTAAATCTTTTATTATATTCTTTCTAAAATTATTAGATATTTCTAAAGTATCAGGAAATTTTTCTCCTCCAAGAAATATTTCTGTTGCAGTATCAGGGACAAAAAATTTTGATGCAGAACTTCTATTTGTCCATAAATAAATTTCAGGAGAATATCCCCAAACATATATTGTATCTGTTTCTAAAGTATTTTCCTGAATAAATAAGGTTAACTCATCCTTAATTTCTGCATATCTAAATTTTGATTTTAGGACATATTTCCATTTTTCTAAAAAACTTGAAATATCATGAAAAGCAATGAAAGAATTAAACATTCCCAATATAACAACCCATTTCCAAAACATATTAAGTAATTTTGAAGAAAGAGTATAAATTTCTTTCTCTAATGTAAAAAATCCATATGTGGCAATAAGAACAATAGGTGGAAATACAGGAATGTAATAATGAGCAATTGGTCTTTTTCCTATATAAGCACCAAAAAATGAAAATAAAGTTTGCAAAGGAAGAAATATTATAAAATCTTTTTGTTCTAAAGTTTCAGAATTTTTGTCATTTGAAAATGTCTTAAAAACTCCACATAAAGCAAGCCCAAAGAAAAGAAAATTTGGAATAATGAGATTTGCTGTCATAGCAATATTTCTGTAAAGACCTGTTTTTAAAGTTACTGCTTTTACATATTTTTGTCCAATAATAAGAATGGCATAAATAAAATTATATAGTTGTCCTTTTAAAGTAAAAAAGATTAGAGATATCAAAAAAGGTAAAAGGAATCCTGAAATAGTTAAAAATGAAGTATTTATTACTTCTTTCAGTGAAAATTTTCTTGGATTTGCTAATTCCTCTGCTTTAAAAATTTTTTTCTCAAAGCCACTTTTTAATAATTCAAAAGTAAAGTCATATAATTTAAGCCATATTTTTATTTTTTCAGCTTGTGATATTTTTTGAAGATGTTTCATTTTTAAATATTTTAATTAATCAAAATCTAAAAGTCAAACATTACTCTTTTAATAATGAGAAACTTTTATCACTTAAGCCAGTTTGTTGATTTTTAGCAAAAGAACCAATTATCCTTATATCTTCTATCCCAGGAAATTTCTTTTTTTCTTCTGCAGATATTTTTTTAAGAGTGCC
>CALIVE010000050.1 GCA_938048445.1 Minisyncoccota bacterium
CTTCTTTAAACACTTTTTTTATTTCCACCATCCCAAAATCTCTATTCACACATTCAAAAGTCCCTTCTTTAATTTCTTCGGCATAAATAGATTTAAATCTTTCTGATATCAAATCAAACCATAAAGAAGCATCATTAATCACAATATTTATGCTTTCAACTTTTTCAATCTTATTATCTTCTTCTTCATTAATAATTATATCTAACCGAATATTTAATAAATTTTTAAGCTCTGGATAATGACTTTTTATTTCTACTTTGCGCTTCTTATTGTAATAAGATAATACTCTTTTAACAAAATTTGATAACTCATCCACCCAATTTACATTCTCATTAGGTATGTCTCTAATAATAACATCTGAAAAATATTCCTCACATTTTGGCAAATCTTTCATCCTTTTTATAACATCTTCAGAAACATTTTGAATTGTAACGGAAATTTCTTCAAAATCTAAATTTATTTTCTCTTCTCCTTTTATTCTTGGATAAATTATGCCTTCAACAAATATTTTTTTCATTTTAACCTCCTTTTTAATTTTTTAAATAAATTTCTAAACATTTCTTGTTGGAATATAACTTGCATTTGAAATATTTTGTGCCCAAGTTTTTACACATTCATCTAATACATCTAACACAAGAGAATCTCTAATTGAAATTCCTTCTATTGGCAAAACTGAAATTATATATGCTTCACCTAATAGTGCTAAACATCTCGCACATCTGATTATCAGCATATAAGTATCCTGCCTAGCAAGTTTAGACAAAACCCATTCAACTTTTAAAGTCTCTTTCTTTGATTTAAAAGGACAAATATGATATTCAGTTTTAATTCCAAGAATACCTTTTTTGCTAATTATTTTTTCTTTCTCCATATGCATCTTACACTTTTTAATTCATTAACATCAATTGATGGTCGCCAGAGCATCTTTGTAGTCAAAGAAGAACTGAAAAAATTACACCAATTTTCAAAATATTGAGGCTCAAACCCTCTCATTGTTTTAAAATAAATAAGAAGATAAATTTTATCATTTGTTATTTCTTCTACCCTTCCAATGATATTTGATGTAGTTTCATTTTCTAACCAATCATCCTTTTTTATTATGTTTCCAAATTTATCAATAACCTTTACCATTTTATTTTAAATAAAAGTTATATTGAAAATTTTTAAAATCTTCATCACTCATTTCATCAATATACCTTTCAACAAAAGCAGAAAGTAATAACGAAACAAGCAAAGCAAAATCATAAATGCTTTTGCCAGAAATCTTATAAAAAGCTGAAATTTCATTTGTTAAAAAATATTCATAACTTCTATTTATCTCATCAAAATTATATTTTTCCATATTAAGAATTTTAAAATAAAAATTTTCTAATATTGAACTATAAATTTTTATAATTGTATCAGGATTAATATGATTTAAAGCAAAAGTTGAAGACTTATCTAAAATTAATTTATCACCTTTCATTTTATAAATATACCAAAATTCTTCTTTTGGCTTTTGAAATTTTAATTTTGCTAAAAGAACAGAAATATTAAATGTATCACTCTTTGGTATTTCAAAAATAATTTTGTCATCTGTTTTTACAATTATTTTGTCATATTCAATATCTTCTTTAAGTTTTAACATTTTCTCTACATAAATTTTATGAAAAATGAATAATAATTTAAAAATTGCAATAACTTTTTCAATCGGTTTGTAATCTTTAATCTCATTAAGAATTTTTTCAACAATTTCATCAATTTTTGTCTCATCATTTTTATTTTTTAAATAATTATCAATGTGTTTTAATAACTCATCTTCAATTAACATATAAAGTGTTAAAGACATTTTTCCTCCTTTTTATTAAATTCCAAAAACAATAATTAAAATTTGTTTTATCTTTTTCATAACTTTTTCTTTTTCTAATTAACCCATCCATTTCTTCTCCTCTATATAGTACTATACAAGAGTTTTAGGCCGAACGGAAATCAATTTTTAAAAAAATTTTTATAATTATTTAACCTTCTTCTGCCAAACAAAATTAAAAAAAACATTTTTAAAAAATCTTTTGTTACTTTATTTAATTTTTTGGTTTTAATTTTTTTTCTTAAATTCATTGTAAAAATTTTAATAGTTGATTGAGAAACTGATAATTTATTTGCTATTTCTTTTGAATTATATAAAATATATTTTAAAATCATATTAAATCTTTCAAGACTTTTATCATCAAGAATTTTTTTAAGGTCATTAATAATATCATTTTTGTGAATCAAATAATAAGATATCATTTTTAACCACAAATTATATAATAAAAGCCGATTTTTCATTGTTAAATAACTTATTCCTAAATAACGATAACTTGAATTTTTAGTATAAGAATAAATAAAAATCAAATCTTTAATCTTTTCTGGCAGGCAATTGAAGTATTCTATTACTTGTTTCTTTAATTTTTGTTTTGAAATCACCATATATACTTTCAAAGGACATCTTAATTTTTTCTAAAATTTTATTTCTTAAACTTTTATCTTCTATCATATCTGCTATTATATTAACAATTGTTTCTGAAATCTGAAAAAAATAATCATCAATAAAATTATTTAATTCTTGAATAACAATTTCTTTATTTATATTATAACTTTCTAAAAAACTCTCACGCTCTTTTTTTAATTTAACTATCATATTTACAAAATTAAGATAAGTCGTAGCAGCATAAGGACTTGTCTGTTTTTTAAGATTTTCAAATAATTGTTTTGCTTGCTCATTCAATTTATCCAAAACTTCATCAATAAACTCAAATTCAGTTTTTTTAATATTTTTAAAAAGTCCTGTTTTTGGTTTGGAATTAAGACGTGTCATTATCTCATCTTTTAAATAATCATTAAGAGTATCAAATTGTTTCAATTTATTCGCAACAATCTGATAAATCATATTTTCATTATAAATATAATCAAAAAACAAATTGGCAATATATTGAATCCTTATCGCATCAATTCCTTGTAAAAATAAATAAAGAATAAAATTTTCAAAATCAGTTCTTACTATTTTCATCGTTAATGACAACAACTAATGATTGAGGAATATTAATTTTGATTTCTCTATTAAAAATAAAAATTTTAATTATAAGTTTGTCATCTTTTACTTCTTCAACAATTCCTCTAAAACCTTTAAAAGAACCACTAATAATTTCAACTTTATTGCCTTCTTTAATATTCATATTTATCTTTTTTTCACTTAATTGTTTAAGTTTTTTTTGAAACTTTCTAATTTCAAACTCGGGAATTGTTACAACTTTGCTTGTATTTTTAATAAACAACTTTAAAGGATATAAAATACGATTATCTAATTTTTTCCACTCTTCAAACATCTCATTAATTTGATGCTCTAAATTATTATTATCAATATCAATTTTTAAAAATAAAATATTTGGTATCACAAAGCAATCATTATCCATAATTTTATAAGAAGGAACCAAAAATTCCGATACTCTGTTCTTTAATAAATTCTTTAATTCAAGATTATATTTTTCAATTATTTTAAATTGTGTGCAAGACTTTACATAAACCCCAACCCAAACTGATTTCATTCTGATAAAGGACTATAACATTTTGGACAAATATGTTCTTTTGTCTCTATCATAAAACAACTAAATTCTCTCAACGCTCTTTGATGTTTAATTGATTCAAAATTATTAGCAGCAGAAGAAACAAAGTTTATTATATTAAATAAAGTTGGTTTTTCTTCAAGTGAAGGAATTGTATCAAGAAGATTAGAAAGAACCTTCTTTGGTAAACGAAAATGTTTTTCAAAACGATAAATCAATTGCGTAGGGTCAATTACTGAAATATTTTGTGTTTCTAAAAATTCTTTAATAAGTTTTTCGCTTTCTGAAAACATATAATTAATATCAGTACTCAATTCATCCAACAAATCTTCTTCTGTCTCTGCTTTAATGCTTGATACTCTTCGCTCAGCACCAATAAAACCATTAGAACAAATAACTCTAAAAAAGAAAGGTCCTGAATAATATCTTACATAATTCCTGATGCTAACTTCAAAACTTATGCCCGCAATAAGATTTTCATTTTGTTCCTTAATAAAACAATCATAATAAGTAACACCATCCAATTTTGAAATGTTCATTGCATAAGCACCTTTTGCTTCAAGAAATTCAACAAGTTTTTTTGAAGTCAAATAAAAAGATTTTTTAAATAAATGCAAAATTTCTTTGTCTTCTTCGGAAATAACAAAAGTTAATTCTTCATCTGGCAAAAGTTCTTTAATTACTTCAAGTTTAAGCCTTTCAGGTAATCTTTTAAATAAAGAAAAATGAACATCAGCAAGCCTAAGCAACTCTTTTAAAGACTGGTCATTTAAGCGATAACCATTTAAACAATAAAATTCTCTTTTTTCTAAATTAATTTCTTTTGTTTCTAAATTAATTACTTTTTCTTCTTTTAAAGATTTTTTAATATCATTAACAGGTATGAAAATCATTTTGACCTCCTTTTTAGTTATTTTTCTTTTTTTTATTATCCCAAATTATTTTATGTTGTTGTATAGATAAATTTATTTGCAATTTATTTAAAAGAATAAAGTTTTCTAACAATCTCCAAAAATTTTTATCTTTTTTTAAAGGCAAAACCCAAAATATATTTCTTAATCTTACATCAAAAGGTTTTAAATCATCCACAAGAGTTTCATAAACTTCTGCCATTCTTATTAAATCTTCTTTATTAAATACTACAAATTTTATTTGGTCTCCTATTTCAATCTCTTTAAAATTATCTTTATACATTTTATCTTCTTCACCACTACTTGGAAGTTTATAATTAATCGTAAAAGTTAAAAAAGGATGCTCAATTTTATTTCTTATATCTGAAATTGGAATTGAACCATTAGTCTCAATCTCAATAGAACATAATGGATTTATTAAATCACATAACCTAACAACAGCATCAGATTGCAAAAGTGGTTCGCCACCTGTTATAATTATATGATTTGGATAACTAAAATTGTTTGTCATTTCTTTTATTTTATTATAAAGTTCAACAAGCAATATTGTTTCATAATTCTGTTTTGCATATAATGTATCACAATAACGACAATTTAAATTGCAACCACCAAGTCTAATAAATAAAGTTGGCGTTCCTTTTGTTCTACATTCACCACTTAAACCAATGAAAATTTCAGAAATATTTAATCTGTCCATTTTACCTTTTGGTGAGTTAGGGCCAAGATAACTAAAAAGGAGGAAAACATAGCTCCTATTAATTAAGAATCTGCATCGTTCTTGCCCTAACCCACCAATCAATCATTCCTAATGCATCTGATATATGAACCAATTTATTATTTAATTTAGGAACTAAATTTGTATATTTTTTTCTAACATAAAAATACACTTTTTCTTTCATATTTTTGCCAGGAAACTTTTTGTATTCTTTTGTCCATTTTCTATTTAAAACAAATTCAATATCAATTTTTTTTAATTTTAAAAGAGTATACCAAATTGCAATACTTTGACCAAGTTTATAAAAAGCTTTCCGATTTATTATTGGCGTTATTGAAATATCTTCTAATAAACATAAATTTGGTTTGTATTTTCTAATTATCTTTTTTACATACTTTATTAACTCATCCATATTTTTACAAGAATAATTTTCAGCACAAATTATTTTTCCTGAATCTATATCTTTAACTACTATTCCACCTTCAAAACCCGTATCAATTGCTAAAACTATCATTCAATTTTGGACAAAGCAAAACTAAATATATTTATAAAATTGCTTTGCCCATTTATAATATTTTAGAAATATTATTTATTTTTTCAACTTTTAAAATTCTATCAAAAATAGGTATAGAAGTTAACTTTTCATTATGACTAATAACAAATATAGAAAGGCCTTTTTGCTTCAATTCTATCAATAAATTAATAACAAGTTCACAACCAACATCATCAAGAGGGTCTAAAACTTCATCTAAAATTAAAAGATTTACTGGAAAAATAATGTTTAAAAACGAATTTAAAGCTAAATAAATAGCAATATCTATTCTTCTTCTTTCGCCACTGGAACAATTATGATAATTATCAATCCCTGAAAAACCATAAATGTCAAAATCCCATTTTTCTCTAATTTCTCCTGTTTTTAAATATGTAAAAGGTTTAAACTCTGCTCTAATCGGCCTATCAAATAATTTTGTTAAATAATTATTTAAATTTTCATTGAAAGCCGATAAATAAATTGATAAAATATAATGAACAAAACCCTGCGAAGAAAAACCTTTATTATACCAAAAATCATACACTTCATAATCCTCTTTTATTAATTCTAATTCTTTTTCTTTTTCTTTTATTTTAATATCAATTTCTTTAATTGAATTTTCAATCTCTTTAATCCTTTTATTTATATTATCAAATATAGTTTCAAGTTCTTTAATCTCTTTTTCTAAAAGAATAATTTCTTCATCAAATTTTTGAATAGTTTTATTTTTAATATTTATTAAATCCACTTTATGAGAAATACTTTCGTTAATTTGTTGGCTTTTTCGTTTCAATTCATTCAATTGAAATTCTAAATTTTTATATTCCTCTTCTAAATTTTTTAATTGAGAATCAAAAATTTCAATTTTTGAATCAACATAATCAGAAGAAACAATACTTCCACAAACAGGACAAATTCCTTTTTGTTTTAATAATACAAAATTGTTTTTTCTTTCTTTAACTTCTGTTAATTTTTTTCCTTTATTTAATAAGTTATTTGTTACTTCAAAAATTTTTAATTCAGTATTAATTTTTAAATTATTTAAATCATTAAGACTTCTTTGAAGACATTCAATTTCTGAATTCAAATTTTGTTTAAAACTTAAAATATCATTTTTTATTTTTATTAAATCATCTAATCTATTCTTTTTTTCATTTAAATTAATTATTTCTTTTTCTTTATCATTTTTTTCTTTTATCAATTTTTCTCTAAAATTAATATTTTCTGTAATTGATGTTTTTATTTCAGTGATTTTATTTTCAATTTCTATAAGAATATTTTTTGCTTTCTGCCTTGCTTCTTCAATCTTATCTAAACCTAAAAAATTCATAAATAATTGCTTTTTTTCTTTATCACTTGCTAAAACAAAAGATTTAAAATTCGTACCAGAAATAAAAATATTTTTAAATAAAGAAAAATTAATAATTTTATTAATCAACTCTTCTGTCTTTCTCATATCAGAAAAAGAAATTTTTTCACCATTTTGATAAAATTCAAGCCTTCCACCTTTATTATCTCTTGTTCTTACTACTTTATAAACATTTGAATCTTTTTCAAATTCTAACGTAACAGAACAAAAATTCGTTCCTTTTCTAATAACATCAGAAGTTTGAATGCCTCTGGGAGTTGTTCCATAAAGACACCAATAAATTGACTCAAATAAAGCACTCTTTCCTGAACCATTATAACCTTGAATAAGAGTTAACGAAGGCTTAAATTCTAAAACATATTCATCATAACTTAAAAAATTTTTTATTATAAGTTTTTTAAATACAATCATAAATCAAACAATAATTTTTTAGCAATTTCAAAATATTTATCTTTTTTTGTTTCAATTGTTTTATCAACATATTCTTTAAGAATTTTCTCTAAATTAAATTCGTTCTGCGAAACTTTTAAAATCTCTTTTTTGTTTTCATCTTTTTTAGCAACTAAAACTTGTAAAACATTATCAGGCAAATTTTGTATTTTTTTAAGTTCCTCTTCATTTATTATAAGGCGATAATAACAATTTTCATCATTTATTTCAGAAATTGAATACACAGTTTTATATTTTTTACAATTAGTTTGAATAAATTCTAATTCATTTTTATCTAAATCAAATATCCACACACCTTTTTGCTCATTTTCATCATTAAAATTTAATTGCAAAACAGAACCAATTTGAACAACATTTTTTATTTTATACATTTTATGACAATGCCCTGAAAATATCCATTCAAATTTATTTGAATAATCAGACCAATTAAATAATTCTTCTTCTGGCGGACGACTAAAAATAATTGGAAAATTTAAAAGCAATTGATGTAAAAATAAAATATCACCATCTGGTATTTTGATTTTGTTTATCTCTTTTGTATAAGGAATAAACACAAATTTTTTGTCTTTTATTTTAACAACTTTTGGAATACTAATAACTTTAAAATTTCTTAAACCAAATAACTCAAGAGATGTTATTTGTTCAATATATTTGTCGTGATTGCCAACTAAAAAATAACCTTCAATTTTAACTTCTTGAAAAATCTTTGAAATAGCATATATTGCTCGTGAATCTAACAAATATTTATCATTAAAAAAATCACCAGCAAAAATAAATAATTCAACATTGTTTTTATCAAAAATTTCAAATACCTCTCTTAAAATATTAATTCCATCTAAAAGATAAGAATCCCAAATCCCTTCAACTTTCTTTCCACCTTTCCTTAAATGTAAATCACTAAAAATACCTATTTTCATAATGTTAAAATCCTTTTTAGTTTTTTCTTTTCTTTACTAATAAAAGGAATTAAAAACTCATTCGTTTTTATGGCAAATTTTTTTAATTTGTATTTAATACAAAGACTTTTAAATTTTTTAATATCTAACTCTAACTTTTCTTTTAACTTTTTTTCTAATGCATCAATAAGCTCTTTTTTTGGTGTTAAATCAATCAATTCAATATTTTTTAAAATTATATTTTTATAAGGCTGTAATTCAGGCAAATCAATAAGTTTTTTAATATCTTTTGTTTTTGAAATTATTTTCTTAAATTGTGCAATAGTCATATTAGGAACACCATCAATATTATCAGCTGGGTCGCCAAATAAGATTTTTTTAATCTTAAAAACTTCAATGGGCATTTTAAAATAATTTTCAAAATTATCTTTTGTTACTAATTGTTTTGGTCTTAAAACACCAACATAATCATCAACAAGCTGTAATAAATCAGTATCAGAAGAACATAAAAGACATCTTTTTTTGTTTTGTTTACAAATAAAAGCTATGCCTGCTAAAACTTCATCAGCTTCATAACCAAAAATATCAAAAGAATTAATAGAAAGAGTTGGTAAAATTTCTCTAATTTTCTTTTCTTGAGACCAAATCTGTCTGTCAAATTCTGAATATTCCCGTTTTTTATATTCTGGATGTTTTTCTTTTTTCATATATTTTTTTGAATCCCAAACAACAATAATTTTTTCTTTATCAAAAAATTCACATAAAGAAGATAACCGCTGTAAAAAATTAATTATTCCACTTACCCTAACACCATTCACAAATAACCCTGGAGAAAATTCAGAATTATATAAAAACCATTTGCCATCAATTGCAATAATATCAGGAAAAAAATTATAAATTTCTTCTAAATTAAAAGACATTAAATTATTTAAATAAAATTAAATTTTTATAAACGAAAACTTTCTTGAATTAAACTTTCAAGCTCCTCTTGATTTTGTTTAAAATATTCTTCTAAATCATTAATCCGATAGTTTTTATCTTTATATTTAATCCATCCTTTGTTTTCTGTTATTATCCCCTTTTCTATCAAAAAATTAATACTTGTTAAAATATCATTAATTCCTTTTTCAAAATCAAGTATAAAAAGACATTCTCTAAAAGGAGTAGCCACCTTATTTTTCACTGTTCTTGCCTTTACTGAAACACCAATTATTTTATCATCTTTAATTAATTTATCTTTTATTGTTAATTCAAGACGAACAGCAGCATAAAATTTTAATGCTTCGCCACCTGGCGTCGTCCATTTAGGTCCAAACATTACACCAATATTCTGCCTAACTTGATTAATAATAATTAAAGTAAATTTTTCCCAAGTTAAAAACCTTTTCATTCTTCGTAAAGCAGAACTCATTGCTTTAGCACCTATGCCATAATAATTTTCACCAAAATCACCTTCAATCTCTAATCTTGAAGGAGTAGCTGCATAAGAATCCCAAAGAACTACAATTGAAGATTCACCAGAAACAGTTTCACCTGTTTTTTCAATAAATTCAAAAACTTCTTCAATCGTATTAAGTTGAACATAAACTAATTCATTTGTATTTAAACCTAAACTTTTTGCTCTTAAAGAATCATAACTTGTTTCTGTATCAATAAGAATTGTTGTAAACCCTCTTTTTTGTGCATTAGCAAGAATTTGATATCCCAATGTGCTTTTGCCTGTTGCTTCTTGCCCAAATATTTCAATTATCTTTCCAACAGGAATTCCTTTGCCAATAGTTTTATCTAAAATAATTGAACCAGTTGAAATCCAATCTTTAACATCAGCAATCGTTTCTTCGCCTAATGAAACAACTGCCCCTTTACCAAAATATTTGTCGCCAATCTCAATTATTTTGTTGATTATTTTATTTTTATTTTGCTTCTCCATATTTTAATAAACTTTCAATAAGAGATATTTTATTTTTTATTGTCTCTTCTAATCCTTTTAGGAAAAAAACTTTTCTTTTACATTCAGCAATCTCTTCTAAAAGCTTTTGGTATCTTTCATCGGAAACAACTAAAGACCAAATCGCTTTTTCTGTTGGTTTATTAGCTTCATTAAATTTATTTCGTATTTCTAATTGTAATTCTGATTCAACAAGATTTAGTTTATCATTTTTTCTTAATAAATCATTATTAGCAAGATTGTATAAAGTGTGGATAGCAAGATGCAATTCCAAAGTTTCATTAATATCTTCTTTTAAATTATCTTCTTTAATCTTTGTTGCGATTATGAGAATATCAGGCCTTTTAAGAATTTCAGAATTAAGAATTTTTTCTTCTAATTCAAAAATATCCATAATTATTTCCTCCTTAATTCATCACCTAAATTTTTAACCTGTTTTAAAAAATCATCAGAAGAACCCTCTTGCAATTGAACAATATCAGAAGTCTTATTAATTTCTTGTCTTTTCAAAGCTAACTCTTGTTCAGCAATTTGTTTTAAAACATCATTAGGTTGGCAAATAAAAATATTACGAAAATCAACATTTATTTTATTAAAAATCTCATTTAATTCTTTTTCATCTTTAGCAAGAGGAGAAGTATTCGGAAAAGCAGTTAATGTATAAACAAAATACATACCGTGTTTGGATTTTTCAAGAATAAAATCTCTTCCATTATAAGGATGTGTAAAATCACCATAGATATTTTCAATTAAATAATTAATTAAAGTCAAATGAACTTTTGAACTTGCTAAAAACAAATAAGGAGTAGTAGGTGAAATACTTCGGTCAATAATCCAATAAGCACCTTTTTCAGATACCTCAAAATGTGAGGCAAGTCCTTGGTCTGTTAAATCCATACTTATTGATAATCTATCAGCCATTTCGCATAAAGGACAAGGCCTGTTTTCAACAATAAGAGGACATAACACTGAAACATTTGTTAAATAATGATAACCAATTGGAACAAAAGGCAAATCAGCTTCTGGATGTTTTATAAATCTAATTATGTTGCGTCCAATTTGAGGAATGTAAAATTGAATATTTTGTGTTTGTATTTTTTGTATTCTTTCTTTTAATACTTTTAATTTTTCAATGTTTATTTGTTTCATTTTTTACCTCCTTATTAATTAAAGGTCATTAAAAACAAATTTTTAAAAAATAGTTTTATTAACATCATTTAATCTATTTTCTATAATTTTACAATATTTAGGATTTATTTCAAATAAAATAAATCTTCTATTCATTTCTTTACAAGCAACACCAACACTACCAGACCCAGCAAAAGGGTCTAAAACAATATCGTTTTCTTTTGTAGCAACTTCTAAAATTTCTTTGATTAATTGAACTGGTTTTTGATTTAAAACATATCTTTCCTTTTCTCTGGGAACTTCTAAAACAGCATCTTTTTTCTTATATCTTTTTGGTTGCCCTTTATCAAAAATTAAAATTATTTCATAATTATATCTCCAATATCTACCAGAATGTGAAATTTTCTTATACCAAATAAGCATACCTGAATATCTAAAATAAGCATTAAATAAAGGAAGCCATTCTGCCAATTTTTTACAAGAAGAAAAAAGATATAAAGAACCGTGTAATTTTAAAACTCTAAACATTTCTGGAATAAGATAATAAATAGAATTTCCTAAATCACCTAACATTTGAAATTTCGCTCTTCATCCTTGTGCCACACCATAAGGCGGGTCAGTAATAATCAAATCAATGCTTTCATTAGGAATTTGTTTAATTAAAATATTGCTATCTCCACAAATCACTTTGTTTATTATATTTTCAAAACCCATTTAAATAATGAATAACCAAAACTTTTTTTAAAAAAGAGTATTTTCATTTTTAAAAAGTATATTATAAATTGGCATAATTTTTAAATCAATAATTCTATAAATTATTTTTTCATAATCAATTCCAAAGCCATCTGGAAATTTATCAATAAAAGCAATAACATCAGTTAAAGAATAACCTTTTGGCACTTTATTTACAAAAATATATTTAAAACGAGAAATAAATGGGTCAATTTTATCTATAATTTTATGTTCTAAACTATATTTTAATGCACGAATATGAATAGGGTCAATTTTATAATCTTCTAAATTTTTAATTGAAACAGGAAAACCTAAAAGCGAAGGGTCTATTTCTTTAATTTCTTTTTTTACCTTCTTTATAAAATTATCTATTTCATTTTTATTGCCATCACATACTAATTCATAAAATTGTTGTAAAATTTGTTTGCAATATTCAGGAGTATCAGACCTTTTTGTTTCAAAACCAACAACATCAATGTATTTTTTATCATCTTCAACAACCCTACCAAAATATCTCTTTTTAGCACCAAAGAAAATTGTTTCATAAAATTTATCAAATTTTATTGAAAGATAATGATTTTGAATATTATATTTTTTAATATAAGAATCAACAAGATTATTAAGAAGATTTTCAGAGTTTTCAATCTCTTTTTTAGCATCTTCATAATTATTTGATTTAAGTTTCAAAAAATAACTATCTGTGTCAATATAAACACATTGCAAACCACTATTTTTTTCTAAAAAACTTAATAAATCTCTTCCAAGAAAAGTAATAGTTTCAGCAACATTACGTGAATATAATCTTGAACCAACAAAAGTAGCATAACCATAAACTGCATTTATAATTCCTTTTATTCCCATATATTTTAATTTTTCAATTTCTAAAAAATAACTTCTTTTTTTATATTCTTCTTTTAATTCTAAAAATTCTTCACAAACATAAGGAAATAAACCTTGTTTTTCTTGCGAAAAATAAATACCATTTATATTAACTTTTTTAACATTATCATTTTCTTTGCATTCTGTTTCTGGTGATATATTAAATGTTCTAATAAGATTTGGATACAATGAAACAAAATCAAAACTGGCAATATTTTTAAAGAGACCTTGTTCTGGTTGCTTTACATATGCTCCTTTAAAAGTCTTATGCTCTTTTTGCTTTTTTGAAGGAAGAACAATATTTAATTTTTTTGCAAAATATAATAAAAGATTATCTATTAAACTTGAACTATAAAAAATATCATCAAAAGTACTTCTGGCCAATTTTCTAATTACATTATAATAACCAATTATGTTAAATTTCTTTTCAAGTTTAACCATAATTTCAATATCTCTTTTGTTATACTCTAAAAGTTGTGAAAAATCATCAAAACTTTTAATATCAATTTTTTTAATAGATAAAAATTTTTCAGCAACATAATTAAGAGAATAACTATCAAGATTTTTTATAAGATTTTTAAACATTAAAAGATAATCTTGTAAACTTGTTCCTGGAATTTTATCTTCCGACAAATTAACTTCTTTCAATTCTTCAATCGGTGTCGCCTTTATGAGCCTTTTTCTTCCATAACGATTAAATAAATATGGAAAATCAAAATTTTGACTATTCCAACCTAAAATTAAATCAGGAAAATTTTCTTCCAAAAAAGATATATAACTATCTATCATCTGCTCTTCATTTTCACATTCATAATAAATAGTATCATCAGAAAATTTTGTTTTTTTTATGGTGTTTTCTTTCCAATAAAATTGATAATATTTTTCTGTTAAAGAATCCCAAACACCAATTAAATTAATAGGCAATCTTGCTTCTTTTGGATTTGGTAAACCTGACTCTGTTATAATTTCAATATCAATAAAATGATAACGCAAAGGTTCCTCAAAATCTAAATCAATTTTGTTTTCAGCATATAAATCAATTAATATACGATTTGGATAATGAATATCTGCTTCATAAGTTTCTTCATATTTTTCTCTTTCAATTTTAACATCATAAGGACTATTACAAACTATCTTTTTTAATCTTTTTCCAAAAATAGAACAATATTCACCTTCTTCAGAAGGAATATAAAAATAAGGATAAAAATCATCAATTTTTTTAATTATAAGCGAATAATCTTTTTTGCGCTGTGTAATCCAAGCTAAATGGCCGTAAGTAAAAATGTTATTCATTTTTTAATTTAACTTTTTTTATTTTATTAGCGGGTGGAGTAAAGAGGAGTAGGAGGTTAAAAGAAAACAGAAAATAATGGAGGGTAATATGGCAGGAACTCCACCCGCTTAATTTTTTAATTATTATTTAAAAAAGAAGGGCTTTGCAAAATAAATTGCAAAGCCCTTTGGTTTAATTGTTAATTTAATTTATTCTTCAATGATTTCAATTTGAATCCGCTTTCCATTCTTTAAACCAACAGCTGATAATATCTGTCGCAATGCTCTAATCATTTTTCCTTCTTTGCCAATTACTTTTCCTAAATCACCACTGCCAACTTTTAATTCAAGAATTATTGTTTTTGAACCACTGATTTCTTTACAAGAGACCTCTTCTGGTTTATCTACAATCATTTTTACAACGTTTTCTAATATTTCTTTGAAAGAAACCATATTCACCTCCTTCTTTTAATTTTTTAATTAGTATTTAAATCTAAATATAAGTTGAGTTAGTTCTGGCCGACTAATAAAATCTTCAAGAGTAAAAATAAATCTGTGGCCAATATTACATATTCTATCTGGTTCAAAACCAAATAATTCTTTAATTTTTTTAGAAATTTCCTCGGGAACATAAATTCTGAACCTTCCTTTATTAACACGAACAAATACTCCTTTTTGACAACCTTGAATATTTGGATACATACGCTTCAATTCATTCATTATTTTAAGATTTCTTTCTTTTGCTTTACTGATTTTTCCTTGTTCAACTTTATTTTCAACTACTTTAACAGGAATAATTTCAGGAGATTGGTCAAATAACTTTTTTGCATCTTCACAATCTTGAAATATGTTGCAATTTTGACAAAGCTCATCATTTTTATCAAAAAGAATACCAAAACAATCGGAAGTAGTTTCGTTTATTATTTTTTCAGTCTTTAGCCATTTTGATAATCGCTCTTTAAAAGCATCGGAAATTGGAAAATTTTTTAACTCTTCTTCTTTAATATCTTTTGGGTCTTTTTCTAATTTCTTTTTTAAATAATTGTATTCTAAACGTGTTAATTCCATTTTACCTCCTATTTTAAATGTTTTTAATTTATGAACAAAAGTTATTATTTCTTTATTTTCTACTTTATTTAATTCATTAAAGTTTTTAACTTCAACTTTTTGATTTTTCAACTGACTTAAAGCATTTTTTACATAAAATTCAAGATAAGAAGTATTAACTTTATCAAGTTTCCCCATTTTAATTAATTGATTAAGCACAGCATACTTCCAAGAATCAGGAAGTTTATATTTTTCAGCAAAATAATTAAGTTTCTTCAATAAATCTTCTAATTTCATCTTCTTTAATTATACCAAGTTTTTCTTTTGCTAAATTAATAATTTCATTAGTTAAATACATCATATTTAAATTAAACTCTCTTGTTGACCATTTAAAATATCTTTTAACCCTATTAACAAAATTTTCATAATTTTCATTTGTTTTCTCTTTTTCCTTTTTTTTCAAATATAATTTTAATAATTTTTTATTTCCTTTTACAAAACATAAAAAAATTTTATAAAAAATTTCTGGTTTATAATAAATATTATTCAAAACATCAGCAATCTTTATAAAATCAATTTTTTGTTTTAATAAATTAAGTGTATACTTTTGAGGCGGTAAAAAATCTGGAATTTCACCTCTAATTAAAGCTTCCTTAAAATCATTCATAATTATATTTTAATAAAAATTTGTTTTTTGTAAATATTTTTCTTATATATAATAGTGCAATAAAAACAAATTTTTAAAATTAAAGACTTTCACTAATTTCTAAAATACAAGCCAATAATTGAATTTCTTTATCCAAAACAAAATAACTTTTATACTGCCTATCAGCAATTTTTATTAAAATATTTGCTTTTTTATCATCTGGTATCTCATTAGCGTTAAAAACTTTGTTAAATAAAAAAGTATAAATATTATCATCTTCAAGAATAATTGGATAAGTTTTAATTATTTCTTTTATTGCTTCAAAATTTCTTTCTTTAACACCTTTCTCATACAAAAGTTCATATATTTCAGTATCTGTAAAAAAATTAGATATGTCTAATTTTGAATCTTTAACAGAAGATTGAAGAATATTTATCATTTTCCGAATATCAGGATAACATAAAGTTATAAGTTTTTCAACATCTTCTTTTTGATACGAAACTTTTTCATTTATAAGAATATATTCTAACCTTTTTAATAATTCATTTTTATCAATATTACCAAAATTAACCAAGGCAGTACGAGAAATAATCGGTTCAATAAACTTTCTAATATAATTGCCTGTTAAAATAAACCTCGTATTTTCAGAATATTGTTCCATAATCCTTCTTAATGAATTTTGAGCATCATTTGTCATTGAATCAGCTTCATCAAGTAAAACAATTTTTAAAGGTTTATCAGTCGCCTTCATACAATAACTTTTTATTGTTTCTCTAACAGTATCAATTCCTCTTTCATCAGAAGCATTTAATTCAATGTATTCAGCATCAAGCATTTTTATTATTATTCTGGCAACTGTTGTTTTGCCCGTTCCAGGAGGCCCTATGAAAAGAAAATGAGGTATCTTATTATCAATTTTCAAATTCTTAATCTCATTTGGAAGACTAACAACTTCATTTAATTCTTTTGGCCTATACTTTTCAACCCAAATATCCATATTAAACAAAAGGCAAATAATTAACAAGATAATTTTTTATAAAATAATCATCAGTCTCTTCAATTAAAGATAATATATAAGTATCTTTCTTTTCTGGTATGAAAAACATTGCAAAAGTAACCATATCAAGAGATAATTTTTTGATAACTTCCATAATTTGTTTAGTCTCATAATGAACTTCTAAATTAATATTTATTGGTTCCAAATCTAAATAATTTATTATTTTGTTTTCACTTCCAGCAGGAGCACTAGCAATAATTTTAATTGATTTTGGTGAAAATTCAAAAGTTATAAATTTTGAATCAAAAATCAATGCATCATTTATTGATTGTTCTAAAACATCAGAAGGAATATTAAAAGAAAATAATAAATTTTCTTCTTTCTCAAAAGACCTAACATTCTCTGGTGTATCAGTATATTCAATATAATCAGGAACAACAAGAGTATATTGCACTTCTCGTTTTTCAGTTTTTAAAAATAAATGAGTATTTTTTATAAGCGTAATTAATTCATCAAAAGATTCAATAATTTTAATAAAAATTGGAAAATCAACAATAGGCAATAATTCTTCTGACTCAACTTGATAATCTTTAAAATAAGAACTCTTATTTGAAATAAAAAGATTAACATATCTTTGCTTTGTTCTGTTTGCCTGCTTAATTATTAAACCTTCTGGTCTCAACCTTATTAAAATATCTTTAAGTTCCATTCCTTCTGCCTTTTTTAAAATTTGTGTAATAGATGGGTCTATTTTAATTTGCATAGTTTACCTCCTTTATTAAAAAATTTTTTAAAATTTCACGACCTTTATTTTTCATAAAATCTGCTGGGTCTTTTTCAAAATCAAAAAATATAATTTTTGTTTCTTTAAAAGGCATTAATTTATTTTGAATTATTAAACTTTCTTTTAAAGCATCTCTATCAAGACAAATAAATATTTTATTAATACCATTTTTCTTTACTAAAAAAGACATTTGTGTTTCTGATAAATTTTTACCAAATAACGCTACTGCAACATCTTTTTTAAAACTAACATTAATAGCCAAAGCATCAAAAACACCCTCTGTAAGAATTACAAAATCACCATTTATTCTATTAAAATTATAAAGAAAATTTGAAACTTTAATATTAGACGGATATAAATATTTTAAATCTTTTGGATATAAAAACCTTTCAACATAAAAAGCAATTTGCTGATTTTCATCATAAACAGGAATTGATAAACTACAAAGATTTAAATTAACTAATATTCCATAATTCTTCGCATCTTCTAATGTAAAACCTCTTTTATACCAAACATTTTCAATCCCTTTCCAAAGATATGTCCCTTTTACATTAAATATCGGTATTCTTAAATAACTCTTTTGCTCTTTTTTAACTTCTTTTTTTGTTTTTAAAAGTAAAACTTCATCTATTAAATCTTCTTTATATTTTCCTGAATAATTGCAACGAAAACAATGAAAAAGTTTAAGACGAATATTAATATATAAATGATATTTTGTATCACCACACCTTGGGCAACAAACTCTAATCTCTTCTGGATTTCCCGTCTGTTTAAAATCTCTAATCATTGTGTTTTAATTGATTTTTTCTTTATATATTATAGTGCAATTAAAACAAATTTATTTTATAACATAACCAATCATTAATCTTGATTTTGGATGCTCAAATTTTTCAACTTCACCATAAAGAGCAATTTTAGGTAATTGTCTTAAAACATCTTCAAAAGAAAGCCTTGCTAACGGACTATCTGATAAAAATGCAAGTTTTTTAACACCAAAAATTTCATATCTAAATTTTTCTTTTAAACCTAAATCAGGTAATTCTTGCCTTTTTAATACTTTATTACCTATTCTTATTTTAAACATTTCTCTAACCAAAATTTTAAAATGCTTTTCATCAATATCAATTCCATAAAGACTATATATTTGCTTTAATTTTTCTACAAGAAATTTTTGGGCTTCTAAAATTCCTTTTGTTTTCATTATATCCATAATATCAATTTCACCACTTGTTAATCTTTCACCTGCCTTAATAAAATCACCATCTTTTGGAATAACAAAAACAGAATAGGGAACAATATATTTCCTTTGAGTCAAATCATTATAAACAGTTATTAATATATTTTTTTCTTTATAATCAATTTTTACTTTTCCATCAATTTCAGAAATAATAGCTTTTCTTTTTAATTTTTTGTTTTCAATAATTTTATTAACTTCTTCAATGCCACTTGTAATATCAGTATCAAAAATTGCTTCTGGAATTATTGCAAGAGTTTGACCCTTTTTAACAACCTCATTATCTTTAACTTGTAAATAACATTCAGGCAAATAAATAACTTTTTCTTCATTAGAATTATAAATAATTAATTTTGGTATATTCTTAAAAGAATGAATAACTTTATTCAAAGGTTTATTAAATTCATCAAATTCTGTTATTGTTTCAACATCTTCAAATTTAACTCTACCATCTATTGGAGATTCAATTTTAAAAAATTTACTACCAATTATTTTTATTGCACCACCAAGTTTTGCTAATCTCAAAGTCATTTGGGTTCCTGGCTCACCAATTGATTGTGCTGCTAAAATACCAACAAAAGGACTACTATAATCACCATAACATTTTGCACAAACTCCTTTTTTACTTTTACATAACAAAATATCGTGTTCCAATTCACCACAATCTTCTTCTGTTATTTTAATAGGATACAAAGCTTCAATAAGTCTTCTTGTTAAATAACCAGCATCAGCAACGCCTTGTTTTGATAAAGTTCTTCTTGAAGCTTTTGAACTTTCAAAATAATCAATTGGACTTAAACCTTCATAATAACCTTTATCAATTATTATATAAGTCTTTTTCTCTTCTAAAACAACCATCATACCTTTAAAAATAAATTGTACTATCTGGTCAATAGAAGCCCTTGCACCTGACTTAACACATTTATAAATATTTGTTTTTTCCAATTCTTTTTCCAATTTATTAATTGTTTCATTTGTAAGATTTATTAAATTAGTTTCTTTTTCTTTTTTCTCTTTAAATTCTTTAATAACTTGTTTCATATTTTCAGTTATATTAAATTCAAAAGTAAATCCTTTTATTGTCGCTATTTCAAAACCCAATTTTTTCAATTCATCAAGATATTTAAGATAAGTTTCTTCACCAAAATTTTTTAATTCCAAAAGTATATCATTTATTATTTTTTTATCAACAGGCTTATTAATAAATCTCATTTTTTCTGGCAAAAAAGAATTAAATAAAACTCTTCCAAAAGTTGTTAAAATTTTTTCACCTTTGTAAAAAACAATAACTGTATCATCAAAATCTATTCCAGAAAAAGCTTCATATGAAGAAATCAAATTAACAGCTTCATCAAAATCATAAATTCCTTTAATTTTTTCTTTTTCTGGTTCTTTTTCTGTTAATAAATACAAACCAAGAATCATATCTTGATGTAATTTAATTAAAGGTTTATTATTTGCTGGCGAAACAATATCATAAGGAATTTTTTCAAATTCTTTTTTTGATTTTTCAGAAATTAAAGCATATACAGCCATTGTATCTCCATCAAAATCAGCATTAAAGGGAGGACAATAGCAAGGATGAAGACCAATTGCTTTTTTATCCCAAAATTTTGGTTTAAATTTTTGAATGCTTGGCCGATGTAAAGTTGGTTGGCGATTAAGAAGAACTAATTCTTTCTCTTCTATTTCTTTAATTATTTTATTTAATGTTTCTTTTGGTATTTTAAAAACATTTAAACTTTTATTTTTTGGCCAAACACCTTCTCTAACAAAATAATAACGCCACATTTCTAAAAATTCAAAAGGTAATCTAACTTCATTATAAGAAAGAGTTGGGTCAGGAACAATAACTGAACGACCTGAATAATCAACTCTCTTTCCAAGTAAAGAATTTCTTAAAAGACCATCTTTTCCAACTAATGAACCTGTTATTGAAGTTATTTTTTCCCAACGCTTACTTTTTATTTTAAGTCTTTCTTTCATAAAAAGAATATCAACTGTTCTTTGTAAATCTTTATAAGCATTAATTAATAAAATTAAAGGAGCTAAACTTTCTTGTAATTTTTTTATGTTTTCATTAATTATAAAAATTTCAGTATAAAGATGTGTTATGTTATCAATAATTATTTCACCTTCTAATTCAAGATATACTCTAATCCCCGCTGGAATAACTGGTAAATGTCTTATGATAGTATCAAGAGGATTACAATTATCAATAATTTTAATTGCCTTTTTGATTTTTTCTTTTTCTTTTTCTTTGGTTTCTAATTTTAATAATGCTTCTAATCTATTCTTTTTGTTTTCATTTAAAAAAGAATTTAAATAAAATTCAATAATTTCAGCTCCTAATAAATATTTAGAATCTTTTTGATATTTTTCAAAAAATTTGTCAATTGAAACTAATTCGCCATCAAGATAAACCAATTCAAAATTAAGAATTGATTGAACTTGCTTAAATTTCAACGGAATTAAATTATAAATATCTGTTCTTTGACGCCAAAAAAGAGGATTGGCAACAGGAAAATATAATTCAATTCTTGCCATCCTTTCTCTTCTAACATCTGATTTTGTAATCTCAACGTGGCAAACAGGACAAAAAATTTGTTCTTTTGGAGGAGAACTTAAAACAATTTTACCACAAGCACAACTATAATCTTTTATAGGACCGAAAATTCTTTCGCAAAATAAACCATCTGATATAGGACGACCACTACTATCAAAATATCCTGTATTTTTAATTTTAGGTAATTTTTCAATTTCTTTTTGAGGCCAAATTGTAAATTTATACATTTTTCCTCCTTTTTAGTTATCTTTTTTCTATTTTCTAAATAATTTACTAACATAGTTTCCATAAATAATAAAAAAAATTAAAAAAAAGTCAAATATTTTAAATAATATTATTTTCTTTCATCAACCCACTTTTATCAAAAATAATTTCAATTGTTTTGTTTGGTTTTTTTGTTCTTCTAATTTTTAAAACTTTTAAATAAAGTTTGTTTTCTTGTTTTTCATCTGGAAACATACCAAGAATAAGGTCTGAATCTTGTATTTTTTCTGTTGACCTTTTTACAGCTTCAAGACCAAATTCTCTATCATAAAAAGATTTACTTATTTGTGAAACTGTCCAAACTGGAATGTTCAATTTTTGAGCCAAAGCTCTCAAAGATTTACAAACTGAACCAATATCTAACCAATCATATTCTGTTCGGTAACGAGGCTTTAAAAGGTCTAAATAATCAACCAATAAAAGGTCAATATTATAATTAAGTTCCTCTTTCAAAGAAATTATAAATTCTTCAAGCTCATCAACTGTAATTGATTCACTTGGAAAATATTTTATTATTATTTCGCCCCCTGTTTTCATTTCATTTAACTTTTTTAAATATTCCTTTTTATTTATGTCAAAAATATTAACATTAAATAAAACTTCATCAATTCTTTTTTTAACAAGTTGTGCCGACAATTCAAAAGAAATATACAAAACTACATTTTTAAATTTAAAAGAAGCAACTGCAAGATTAACTAAAAAATAAGATTTACCTAATCCTGTTTGTGCCATTAATAAACCAAGCTCACCTGCACCAAGACCACCTTCAAGCCAAAAATTAAGTGTTGGAAGATGCGTCGGAATTTTTTTAATTGATTGATATTCAATATCAATATCTTTTGTATAAATAATAAAATTTTCAAATTTTATCTCTTTATTTTCTTCAATTCTTTTTATTTTCTTTAAAGCTTCTATATATTCATCAATATTAACTTTGCCATCTATTAAATCAGTATTTATTTTTAACGAAAGTTTTCTTAATTTTTGATATCTTAAAAAAACAGGAAAAATATTTTCAAAATCTTCCTTTTTTAAAACATTACCATTTTTTAAAAGTTCTTTATAATAATTAATAATTTTTTTCTTATGTTCAGGCAAAATATTTTCATCAAAAATTTTACCAAGCTCTAATTCAATGACCTCTGGCTCAGGGAATTTATAATAATTTTTATAATAATGATTTATTGTATTTATTATTTCTCTTGCCTCAATTTCATCAAAATATTCAGGTTCAATTAATAAAATCTCTTTTGCTTTATTAAAAATAAGATAACTTAATATCTTTTTTTGAATTTCAACATTAAATTTATACATTGCTTAAATATTCAATCCATTCTTTTAATAAATTTGGTATTATTTTCATTCCATCAATAGAAATAATTTTTTTTATTGTCTTAACTATTGAAGAATTTAGCCTTTTTAAATATTTTGGTTTGTTAAAAAGTAAATATCTTATATAAGGGTCATAAACAATATGATAAGGACTTACATTAAAAAGATTATAAAATTCAATCCTTTTTTCAAAACTTTTATAATCTTTAATCAATTCCAAATACAACATTGTATTTTTAATAAATTTTTCTTCAAGGTCTTCACCATAACCAATATCATCAATCTCTATTTTTTCTAAATTTTTTGGTAAAATATCTTTTTTTCTTTCATATAAAAAAGAAAGAATAGAACGAATATCTCCATAAAAAGATAATTTTTCAAATATTTTATTCAATTTTTTATTTAACTTTTTATTGTTTGCTAAATCAAAATAATAAAAATATTTTAATTCAAGCAAAAAGTTATAATAATATATAAAATCTTCAAACAAATTTTCTTTTGTATATATAATAATTTGTTTATTAGAATAAAGTGAGTTTTTTATTGATTTGTTTTTCATCAATTCTTGGCTTTTTTATAAATAAAATTTTTCCATTTTCTACTCTAAAATATTTTAACTTAAAATTTAAATTTTTATTAAAAAATTTAAAAAGATTTGCATCATAAACTTTTTTGACTAAATTTTTAGGATTTATATAAGTGATTTTTTTATTATTAATAAAATATAAACCATCTTTTAAAACAAAAAATTTTTTATTTTTTGTGAACGGATTTTTTTGAAACATTGTCGGCCGTGCTGTTTTTTAATTGAATCTAAATTGGTTAATTTTCTACCACATCGTTTACAATAAGAGACTTGGTTGTTCTTTTGTTGTTTTATAAACAATTTTAAATTTTTCTTTTTCATACAATTCCAATCTTTTTTTAAACTGATTTTTAAAATAATCATTGCATTCATCAACTAAATCAACAATAATAACTTCTTTTTTGCCTTCCTCTCTCCTCATACCCCTTCCAACCCTTTGAAGAAGATGCCGATAACTTGCTATTGGATAAGCCAAAACAAGAACTTCAATAGAAGGAATATCTATTCCTTCACCAAATAAAGTTGTAATTAAAATTTTTATTTCTTTATTTTGAAATTTATTCTTTATTTGAAGGCGATAAAGACTATCATCATTACCACATAAAAAAACTGAATTTGGTATCATTTGTTGCAAAATTCTTCCGTGTTCAATACGATTAACTAAAATAAGAATCTGCTTTCCTGAATAACTTAAAACAATATCTTTTATTAACTTATTTCTATTTTCATTTTTAATTAAATAATCAATTAATTCTAAATAATTTTTTCCAAAAATAAAAGGCAAATTTGTTTTATAAATGTGAATTACAGGAGGAATTGAATAACCTTTATCAATCATAAATTGATTGGTTATATTATGACCAACTAACCAAGTGCTTGTTAAAGCAATAAGCTTCCAATCATTTATATCATTTGAAAAAGGAGTCGCCGATAAACCAAACCTAAAAGGCGATTCTATTTTAAGCAAAATTTTATACCATTCACCTAATGTATAATGATGCACTTCATCAATAAACAAAACAGGAAAATTTTTTAAATAATTAATATAATTATTTAAACTTTGTATCATTACCACATTTCCATTTTGATTAAATATAAATTTTCCATCACCAATCAAACCAACTTCAATACCATATTTTTCCATCCTTTCTTTTGTCTGATAAAGCAATTCTTTTAAATGTAAAACATATAAAAAAGGCTTATTTATTAATTTAATTAACATTATCGCAATTTCGGTTTTCCCTGCATTGGTTGGAAGTTGAATAATACATCTATGAAGAGTTAAAGCATTTTTAATAACTTCAATTTGATAATCTCTTGCAAAATCAAATAAATTGCAATTGTTTTCTATATTTTCTTTTGGTAAATTCGTATCATACATATAAATAATTTTTGTTGTTACACCATTTTTTTCAAGCTCGTTTTTTACAAAATAAAGAAATCCTGACGGAAATTTATCTTTATATAAAAAATTATAATAACCATCCCATTTTCCTTCTCTATAAGATTTGGTAAAAAAATATTTTGCTGGCCTAACTTTTAATGTTTCTTTTAAAATTAAATATACATCAGGAGAACAAAATACCTTTGTCCAAACAGGATAAACATATAATTCGGCATATTGCTTTTTAAAAATAAAATTACGATTTAACATTGTTTTATAATTTTTTCTTTTTATATATTATAGTGCAAATAAAACAAATTTTCAAATATTAATTTAAAACAAATTGTTCCACGTGGAACATTTTGTTTTGACTGAATTTGAAAAGGATAAAATTGATTTTATGAAAATAAAAGGTGGATTAAATAAATAAAATGCTACTTCTTTTTTTCTTTTCTCTATATTTTTTAAGTAAATCTAAAAAAAAGTTATCACTAATTAAATATTTTCTAACTTCATCTCTTTTTAAACCTGTTTCTTCTTCAACTTTTTTCCATATTTTTTTAGATTTTTGTTTTTCCCATTCATTAATAATAATATTTAATGCTTTTTGTAAATTTTCTGGAAGGTTATAAAACCAAGCAAAAAATTTCATATGAATGTCTTCAAATTCTTTTGGTTCATAAGGATATTCTTTTTCTTCTAAAATTGGCTCTTCTTTTGTTTGTTTTAAAATTTTATCTATCATAAAACTTTTCCAAGATTTAAGTGAATTCCTAAAATAAGATTTAAATTTTTCTAAAATAACATCCATAAAATTTAAATTTTTTTCTTTCATTTCTCTTTCAACTTCTTTTTCATCATACCTAAAATATTCAAAAGCAATACGAACAAAAAAATTATATAAATCACCTAAAATATCTTCAAAAGAATATCCTGTATGTTTAAATTTATTATACATTTCCAAAGCAACATTTTTTAAATAACCTTCCATTTTTGAAAATAATTCATTAACTTCTTTTGCCGTTAATTTCTTTTCTCTCATTATTTATTATTTGTTAAAGATAATAAAGAAAGATATTTGTCTCTAATTTCATCAAATCTTCTATTATAACCAGATTTGCCAACCCATCTCTGATTATAAACTTTCCCATTTATGATACTGCGATAAATGACAATCTTGTGCATTAAACGAAAACAGTGAGCTAAGTACTCAAAACTAAAATAAGGCTTTTTCTTTTGTGTAGCAACTTCTTTTGCCAGAAAATAACCATTTGGATAAACATTTGAAATCCGCCAATAATTTGACCAACCCCAAGGATATCTTTTTTTCCAAGGGTGCATCCCTATTGAATTGTTATTCGGCACATTTAATAAGTACTTTGGGTCTCTGCTTGGCTGTTCAATGACAAAGACTGCTATTGTTGAAGCTACATAGATATCTCTACCAAATGTTTTAGCAATATTTATCAGAGTTCTTTCATCAACTTTTCGCCAGAATAAAGAAACTTCTTTTAAATCTGATGGAATAACTTGATTAAAAAGAAACAAGAGAACTAAAAACATTACAGAGCAAGAGCAAGAGCAATGATTACAGCAGCATAATATAAACCGAGAAAAATAGCAGTTGATTTATAAATCAAAACTTTAATAGAATTATCTGTTGACTCTGCTCTTTTATAAATCTCGCCTAAATCCCAGTAAGGAAACAAAAGCTGTCTTGAGAAATGAGCAACGAGAATTCCAAGTGAAACTTTGGCAATTGCGCTAAAATAGAGTGGAATTTCTCCGTGTCCAAAGAAAAGAATGATGAGAAAAGAAATAACAACTAAAATAAGAGGCAAAATAACTCTTTTAATTTCTTGTTTTGGTTTTCTCATTTTTTACCTCCTTTTTTATAAAATTCTTTTGTATTCAAAAACATCTCTAATATAACGCCAAAAATATTTTCCTTTTGATTCAGCATTTATTAAACCTTCATAAATTTCTTTTGGAACATTATAATATTGATAAACTGCTCCACTATGAAATTCTATTTCAAGAATTTTTCTAACTTTATCATAACCAACAGAAGCAATGTTTGAACTAAAAACAGGAATTCTTTT
>CALIVE010000051.1 GCA_938048445.1 Minisyncoccota bacterium
AAATATTTAAATAGGAGGGGTGGCAGAATTGGCTAATGCGCCGGTCTTGAAAACCGGTGGCCCTCAGTGGCCTTGTGGGTTCGAGTCCCACCCCCTCCGCAATAAGTTTTGAACCACATTATTTACCCGAATGTTGAACTAATACTAATAGATTACCAGAATTTAGAACCAAATATATCTCCACGTTAATCTTGGTAAAAATCTGCGTTTATCCGAGTTTTTATCTGCGTTAATCGGTGGTTTACCCGAATGTTTACCGAATAGATTGCCCGAGTGAAAAACCGAATGTATATTTGTGTTAATCTATGGCAAAAATCCGTGTAAATCTGTGTTTTGTAAAATCAGCGTAAATCCGCGTTAATCCGTGTTTCCATCCGCGTTAATCCGCAGTTTACCCGAATGAAAACCGAATATACTACCCGAATAAAAAACCGAATAAGTTACCCAGATGAGAAGCGAATATATATCCGCGTAAATCCGCATTATTATCCGCGTTAATCCGTGTTTTATCCGTGTCAATCCGTGTATAAATATCCGTGTTAATCCGCGGGAAGTCTGCAGTCGTCTGCGTATAGTTCGCATTAGTTCGCGGTTTTTAGATAGTTCGCATAGGTTCGCGTTTAAGTTCGCAAAGGTTCGCGATCATTATTGTTCGTATAGTTCGCAGTTTTTAAATAGTTTGCAATAGTTCGCGATCCCTATTTTTGTAATTGTCTGCGTATCGTCTGCGATAGTCTGCATAAATCCGCGTTAATCCGCGGTGTGTCTACGGTAGTCTGCGTTTTCACAAATACTTAGGTTGGTCTTCTTTTAATTTTTTATCATAAACAATTTTTCTTGCTAAAGAATATAAGTAACTTGAGAGTCGATTGATATATTCTAATATATTTTTTTGTAATTTATATCTTTTATTCAAAGAAACAATTTTTCTTTCAATTCTTCTTGTAACTGCTCTTAAATAATGAAGCCAGGCTGAATTTATTTCTTTTCCAGGAATTATAAATCCTTTTACTGGTTTTATCCTTTTTTCTATTTCTTCAATTTTCTTTTCTATTTCTTCAATTTTTTCTTTTTTAAGCTCAGGCTGTTTAAATTTAGGGTAAATCAACCAAGCAATTTGAGCTTGGATAATAAATAAATTTTCTTGAATCTCATTAAGTTCTTTTTTATATTTTTTGACAATATTTTTTACTAATCCAATTAAACTATTCAGCTCATCTAATTCTCCTAAAACATCTAAAATTAAAGAATCTTTAGAAACAAAATTCTTACCAATTTTGCTTTTACCTTTATCACCTTTTTTTGTGTAAAACATAGGCATTGAATAATTTTACCATTCAAATAAAATATTTAAAAATGAGAAGAATTATAGCCCATTTAGATATGGATGCATTTTTTGCAAGCATTGAAGAAAATGACAATCCTGAATACAGAGGAAAACCTATTGTAGTTGGAGCTGATCCTAAGCAGGGCAAAGGAAGAGGAGTTGTTTCAACAGCCAATTATAAAGCTAGAGAGTATGGAATTTATTCTGGAATGCCGATTTCTAAAGCCTGGATAATTTCAGAACAAGCTAAATTACAAGGAAAAGAACCTGTTATATTTATTAAACCAAATTTTGAAAAATATAAAGAGATTTCTGATTCAATTATTTCTATTGTTAAAAAATATTCAAAATCAGTGGAGGTCGCAAGCATTGATGAAATGTATTTTGATTTATCTTATCTAAAATCTTATAGGGAAGCTAAAAAGATTTGTTTAAGAATTAAAAAAGAAATAAAGGAGAAAGAAAAATTAACTTGTTCAATAGGAATAGGAAAAAACAAACTAATAGCAAAAATTGCTAGCAGTTATCAAAAACCAGATGGGTTAACAATTGTTAAAAACCCAAAAAAATTTTTAAAAAATTTATCAATAAGAGTTTTACCTGGGATTGGCCCAAAAACAGAAGAAATTTTAAATAAAATGAATGTATATACTATTAAAGATTTATGGAAGTTTTCTAAAGCTGAACTATATAAATTATTTGGTAAATTTGGATTAGAATTATATGACAAAGCTAGAGGAATTGATAAATCACCAATTATTACAGAATATAAACCGAAATCCATTGGAGCTCAATTAACTTTTGAAAAGGACACAAGAAAATTGAGTTTTATTTATGATGAAGCCCAAAAATTATGTGAAGATGTTTACCATCGATTTAAAGAGGAGAATTTTAATTCTTTTAAAACAATAGTAGGAATAGTGAGATTTAAAGATTTTGAAACAAAAACTAAATCTTTTACATTTAAAGAACCTATAAACGATTTGAAGATATTTAAAATTCAAATTCTTCGGCTTTTAATGGAGCTTATAAATCAAAATAGAAAATTAATAAGAATGATAGGAGTTAGAATAGAAAATTTATATTAACCACAACCTCCGGTACTTTCGCCACATTCTTTACAAGTGTAACAACTACCTGTTCTAACTGTTATTCCTCCACAATATTTGCAGGGAGGTCCAATTAATTCTTTCTCGTTTTCAGTTTTTTGTCTAAGATTAGTTTGTAAATTTTCAAAAAGTTGGGGATGGTCTTTTAGGAATTTATAATCACTTGGCTCTAAACCTAAAATTTTTAATTCTTCTGGAGAGAGAAATCTCAAAGCCAAATATTTGAAAATATAATCAATAATTGAAGATGCGATTGGTATTTCTTTATTATTTGTAACACCCATTGGTTCAAATCTCATATGAATAAACTTACTTGCGAGTTCTTTCAAAGGAACACCGTATTGAAGGGCAATAGAAACTGCAATTGCAAATGCATCTAATAAACCAGCTAAAGTACTTCCCTGCTTTGACATCCTGATAAATATTTCTCCCAAACTACCGTCTTCAAACATACTATAAGTTAGATAACCTTCATGACCAGCTATTGAGAATTTGTGGGTTTCTGATTGACGAACATCGGGTAATCTTTTTCTTTCAAATTTCTTTACTTCTTTCTTTTTTTGAGTAAACAATGCTTGAGTTGCTTTAGAACCATCTCGATAAATAGCAATACATTTGATTCCTAATTCCCAGGCTTTAATAAAAGCATTATAAACATCTTCAACAGTTGCAGAATTTGGCATATTAAATGTTTTAGAAATTCCACCAGAAATAAATGGTTGAACAGCAGCTACCATTTTTATGTGTCCATCTAAAGAAATTGACCTTTGACCTCCAGGAGGAGGAACTGATGTATCAAAAACTGGTAAATGTTCTTCCTTTAAATGTGGTGCAGTTTCAATATTTTGATTTTCTTCTAAATGTTTTACAATATCTTCAATTTCCTTTTCTGAATAACCAAGTTTTTTAAGTGCCAAAGGAACAGTGTTATTAACAATTTTCATCCAACCACCACCAGCAAGTTGTTTCATTTTTACTAATGCAAAATCTGGTTCAATCCCCGTTGTATCACAATCAAGCATAAAAGAAATTGT
>CALIVE010000052.1 GCA_938048445.1 Minisyncoccota bacterium
CTAAGATGAGGGAGCAACCTCTTTTAATATACGATTGGTCTACAGCAATTCTACACCTTGATGCCGATGGATTTTTTGCTTCCGTAGAGCAGGCTACAAACCCCTATTTGAAAGGAAAACCGGTTGTAGTAGGAGTAGAAATTGGTTTTCCTATGGAGAGATTGGATTAAAGATAAGGGAAACAATAAAAAGTGTAAAGCCAGAGCCTAAGTCCCAATTTAAATCCATAAAAGAGAGAATCTATGGTCAAGTTATAGAAAATTTGACAATGCCTTTTTAAAAGCAAGGAGACATGACTTGTGCACAAAGAGACTTATAATATTCCTCAGAACAAAGGATTTTAGAGATTAAACCAAAGATCTCCTTTTTTGAAGATCTTTTAAAGGCTCAAAAATATAAAAAATCTATAAAAAATTGATTCTCTAAAAGTTAAATTTGTTACAGACATAGTAAAAGAAGGCTTTTCAATAACTAAAATAGAAAGACAGAGAGAAAAAAATAGGAATCCCCATATAAAAAATGGAGGTTTAGTCTAATGGTGAAAGGCTTTTTTCTATTAAATTTCTTAGACGCCCTATACGGAAATTTAGTATTATCTCTATAAATCGCTCCTGCTCAAAGGGATTGTCTCTGAACCAAAAGAGATGACTTATGCAATTACAATCACTGGAACCAAAATTTGGAATGTTACTGTGGGCAATCCTCTCTAATGCTTTTGCTAAGGCACATTCTAAAGATATAGATGACCTAATTGGTATTGCTTTAATTCTGTCAAGATAGGGAATAAAATAATCTATATGCCATCTTTTTGTCTTTTTTACAGATAGATGTCTTTTAACCCTGGAAACCAAGGAATTCATCCCTGAACCAACATAAACATAGTAACCAGCTTTAAAGTAAATCTTTCCAAGGCTACCTACTCTTAGGCTTATTCCCTTAGGAAGCCTTCCACAGAGTAGGTATGCTCCTTTGTCAACAGCCTCTTTGTCATAAATATCCCAGGGTATTTTAAGTTCTCTAACATACTCAAAGGTCATGTCTTCTTTCCAATTCACAGAGATGGCTTTTATTAATAGGTTATTACGATACTTTGAAAGGGCTTCTGAAAAATTAGGATCTGTATGAAAATCAGGAAGGAAAAATTTTGCATAAGGAAAATTAACAATAAAAAGTATCCCTCCTTTATTCTTAGCTAAAGTTTCAAGATGTAGCCTACCTCTTTCAGTAACTGCATCAGGAAACATGGCAATGTTTTCATGAAAAAGAGTGCAGGACTTTACCTCCAGAGGAAATTTTTGAGAATTCTTTTCCAATAGAAAATCAATTCTATGCCTGTCTATTTTATATTCCCTTCTTTTTACTTTCAATTCTTTTAACTCTTCTATGAAACCACCTTTAAGAATAAATTCTGCCACTTCATTTATATAGTGAGTATTAAGACAGATTAGAGTTTTGTGCCTTAAAGCTGCCCACACCGTATAGGGTAATCCTTTTTCCCTCTTGCTTAAGTATAGGATGCGACCAGGGATGAGAATTTCCCATAATCTGCCAGGATTTGGAAGATAGGCTAATACTTTACTATCTTCCATTTGGCATTCAATGGTGAATCTATTGATTCTCCTTATAAAATGAGACTTTTTAAATAACAAGGGATCCTACTCCTTAATTTTAAACTGGAAATTTTATTATTTTTCAATTTGATATATAATATCAAATTTATTGAGCTAGGGATTTCATATTTTGCATATTATGAAGCTTGCACTTAATTTTAGATGCTTTCAGTGAGCTTGCTTAGAAAAGCTATCTCCTTGCAGTGAAAGAAAAGATGTCAGAATAACACTTGAAGAAGTCTTTTCTCCTCTGTTCAGGAAAATAGAATATAATCCAATAGGAAGTTCCTTTATAAAACCCTTCCTCTAAGAGAACAAGAAGTAATTAAGAGGCTTAAGGAGGAGCTTAAACATAAGGAATTAATTAGCATGGCTTATTTTAAAAATTCTCTGATTTATTAAATGGAGCTGAGGGGAGTCGAACCCCCGACCTCTTGAATGCCATTCAAGCGCTCTCCCAACTGAGCTACAGCCCCGACTTTCAAAATTAACATATTCCGTAGTGATTTTGTCAATAAGTATTAATTTTTAAAATATTTTTGAGGTATAATTAAAAAACGTCCAAGAAGAGGTGAGCATGTCAAAATTTTACATTTTTCTAATTCTCCTTTTCTTAACAATTATCGGAATTTTTGCCATGGAAAACAAAGATTCAATTGTTGTTAAAGTACCTTTTAGCTCTGCTTATGAAATGCCTAAGATAGGCTTAATACTCCTTTCAGTAACCATGGGTGCTTTTTTTGTTTTCCTAGTTTTTTTCATCAGAGATACTTCTAATTTCATTAGCAGAATCCAATCACAAAAGAGAGTAAAAAAAGAAGAGAGAATTAAGGAACATTATGCAAGAGCCCTAAATGCCATCATAAGGGAAAAATTAACGGAGGCTAAAGAATCACTACAAGAAGTTTTAAAAGAAGAACCAGAGCATATTGATGCCTTAATTAGATTGGGAGATTTGGCAATGAGAGAGGAAGACTATAAAAGTGCTCTCAAATACTATAAAAAAGCCTATGAACTTGATCCTAAAAATATTATTCCCCTATTGTCCTTGGAAGATATGATGGAAAAAATTAATGATAGTGAACTTGCTCTAAAATACCTGGAACAAATTTTAAGCCTTGAGCCAGACAATTTATTGGCTCATTATAAAATGAGAAATATTCTGGAAAAAATGGAAAAATGGCAAGAACTCATTAATATTCAGAAAAAAATTATAAAACTAGTGCCGGACTCTAAAAAACAAGAAGAGGAAAAGAAATTAATAGGATACACCTATGAGTATGGTAGAGTAAGTTTGGAGCAGGGAGATATAGAAAACGCTGAAAGAATTTTTACATCTCTAATTAAATCTAATCCTGCTTTCATTCCCTCCTATTTAGGGATGGTGGAAGTTCATATTTCAAAAGGTGAAATTGAAGAGGCTATAAACTTGATTGATAAAGTTTACAATGAGCAAAAATCAAAAATATTACTTCTCAGACTTGAAGATCTTCTTATTAGTATTGGTGATCCCAAAAGGCTAATACAATTTTATCTTAGAGCAATAAACAATTCACCTGATGATATGGAGCTAAAGTTCCTTCTTGGAAGGCTTTACTATCGCCTGGAAATGATTGATGATGCTATGGAAATTTTAGAATCCTTAGACACAACCACCTGCAATAATCCAAAGCTAAATTGCATTAGAGGATATCTATATTTAAGGAGAAATCAAATCAACAAAGCCATTGCTGAATTTAAAAATCTATGCCCAGAAAATCAGGTTTCAACAATTAATTATAGATGTAAAGTTTGTAATTCGCTTTTTGATGAATGGGCTGGAAGATGTAGTATTTGTGAGTCTTGGAACAGCTTTCAAATTGATATAAATAGCTGCGAATATTCAAAATGATTTTTTCTTTCCTTTCAAAAAAGAGAAAAATCGTGATAGACACCAGCGTCTTTATAAATCCAGATATTAGAGATCAATTCGGTAAAACTCCTGAAGATGCTGTTAATGAATTTTTAAAAATAATAAAAAATAGAAAAAATTTTGAGTTTTATATGCCCACTTCTGTATACAAAGAGTTAATGCATTTCTTGGACTCTAAGAGATTATCAAGAGATTTTTATTATTACATAAGGACTAAATCACCAGATAAACACAGAATTTTATGTCCAGCTATATTTTTTTATGAATTAGTAGAGGAAATGAGAAACAGAATTAATAGGGGACTTCGAGTTGCAGAAAATGCTGTTAGAAGTGTATCTCAGAAAGGATTAGATGAGACAATCAAAGATTTAAGAAAAAAATACAGAGAAGCCTTAAGAGAAGGAATTATTGACAGTAAGGAGGATGTAGATTTAATTTTTCTATCTCTTGAGCTTAAAGCCTCCTTGGTTACAGGAGATCAGGGGCTTATAAGTTGGGCTGATAAACTTGGGATAGAATGGCTCATACCTTATAAATTCAAGGATTTCCTCTTATCATCGATTTAATGAGTTATTAATTCATAACCATTTGACTTTATGTCCTTACAATAGTGCATTATAATTCTATGGAAATATTCCAAAAAATTGCAGAAGAAAAAATTCGTGAAGCCATGGAACAGGGGCTTTTTGATGATCTTCCAAATAAAGGAAAACCCTTAAAATTTGAAGATGAAAGCTGGGTACCGGAAGATTTAAGGCTCGCATATAAAATTTTGAAAAATGCTGGTTGTATTCCCCCTGAAATGGAAATGAGAAAAGAAATCATTGATTTAAAAGAGCTTCTCAAAACAATAGATGATGACGAAGAGAGAATTAGAAAAATAAGAGAACTTAATTTCAAGCTTCTTAAATTTAACATAGGAAGAAAACGACCTTTTTATCTTGAAGACTTCCCTGAATACGAAGAAAAGATAATAAAAAAATTCATTGGATAACGGTACTTTTTAGACAAAATCCGAAACTTTTTTGAACAAAATCCTGACGCCGAATTCTGACTTGTCCGTCGCCTTCGGCGACGCAAACCCACCCACCAGCCAAAACGGCCGGAGGGGCGAAAATTCATTTCCCCCAGACCCCCTTTTCTTTTTGCTCGCCTACATTGCCTGCTTCGCTGGCGAGCAGTTGATTTCAGAATTTACTCAAATCCCATTTTGTTAAATAATTCATTGCACTTCGCATTACACTTTTTGATAAATCGGTTGTTTTCACTGACATGTGTATAAATCACTTCTTCGAACATAGATGCCTTTTTGTAAATTTCCGTAATTATTGGCTTTAAATGTTTTCCTTTAGTAATTCGCCTTTCTTTATTTAGAGCTTTAACTACAAACTCGTTATCGCAATGCACAATTACTTTTTTTCTCGTGCAAGAAACTGCTTCATCTAAGGCATATTCAATTGCCTTAAATTCAGCGACTATATTTGTGCCTTCGCCGAATTTATTTCCAACTGGTCCCTTTAAAATATTTTCTCCGTCAGTAATCAAAAAGGCTCCAACCATTATTCCAGGGTTTGGTTTACATCCACCATCGCAAAAAATTAAAGCTTCATCGATATATTTCATAAGTATCTGTTTAATGCTACTAAATATTGCCTTCAGCTAGAAGAGCATCTGGCGTATACATTTGCTTATTGGTAGAATTAAACTCATGCTTTATCTGTCCGATTAAATTATCCGTGCTAAAAATTTTCCAGTATACTGGGACAAAAGCCATTTTGTCCTCGCGTTCTACTCTTTCTATTTTAAAACTAACTATAAAATGACGAGCATCGTAAATTACTTTAAAATCTGTTGGCCTTTCTGCTGGTGAAAAATAAAATGATCTTTGAGTCGTCTGATAATTCCTTTCATTATAAGTTTTACATTCTATATAATTTGGCCTTCCCTTTCTGTCTTTAACAAAAATGTCAGGATATCCGACTGTTTTTTTCTTCCCTTCTTTTGTCTCTGGTCTATCTGCCTGAAGCCCAACTTGATTTAACGCCTCAATCATGAAAGGTTCAATATGATTACCAACTTCATTTTCTCTTCTTGTAAATATTCCTTTCTGATTAGCATTTCTTGCAGCAATTCTTGTGGCCGCGATCAAATCTTTCAATAATTGCTTATCGTCTGGATTGTTTTTATCAAATGGAATTACATTACATCCAGACATTGCTTTAATAGCAATTTTAAAAGGAATATTCTTCAACGGCTTGAGAAATTGGGCAATTGTCTTTTCTAATTCTTTTATGTATTTTTCTCGATCGTCTGTCATATTTTTTGAAAAATTAAAATGTTTTCTTTTTGCATAACATTATAAAGGCCGAAAATTATTTTATCGATGCTTTTGATTAATTTAAATCCTATTTTTTGGCAATAATTGATCGTAAATTCAACAGTCTTTACTTCTTCGCCCATATAAGTGGCGTTACCAATTACGATAACAGCAAATTTTTGAGGTTTGAGAACCCGATACATTTCGTCGTAGCTCTTTTCCATATCTTGATTGTATAAATTGATTCTTTCTGGACCTCGGCCTCTTACGCCAATAAATTTTTCTCTTATATTTGATAATTCTAACCCTAATACTTTCAATGCATGGGCATCATTTGAAACATAATCTAAAGCAATAGAATACGGAGGAGAAGTAATTATTCCGTCAACGCTCTCATTTTTTATGGGCAAATTTTTAGAATCGCCGGTTTCAATTGTCACTTTCCCTAATTTTAATTTTAACTCCTGAACAATATCGCGGAAATCACTGACAGACCTAATCATTAAATCCAGATTTTTATAAAACGATTGTCCAAAATCTCTGCCTCTCCTAGCATTGTCACTTACAGCAACCAAATAAGCCATTTTGTAAAAATTTCTTACTTTTTCATTTGAAATATCATTAATAAACTCTAGAAAAGATTTATTTTCTTGGTTAAAAAGGCTTGGCTTGCTTTTATTTAATATACTCTCTTTGATTTTATTGATTTCGTTTATTACCTCTACGCTTTCTGTTTTAACTTTACTTTGTAATACACAAAGGGGCGATATATCTATCCCGATACAATTAATCCCTAACAATTGGGATTCAACAGCCGTTGTTCCGCTACCAATAAATGGATCAAGAACAGTATCGCCTTCTTTTAAACCAATAATATTTAAAAGAGCTCTTATCATTTGGGGATGAAATTTACCTTTATACGGATAGATCCAATGAGTTAAATATTGATTAACGGAGCGAGTATTATTTTTTTGAATGATTCGGAAATAATTTGTATATTTACCATCAACCATCTTAAAATACGCCGATCTTTTTATAAGCTCATCTAATTTTACAGAATTTAAAAGTTTAAATTCTCTTAAACCATTAGTTACTTGGAAATTTATCTCAAGAGAATGAAGTTCTAATTGTGCAAGGGCTAATTCATATATAAATTGAACATTATCTAAAAGAACGAGGCTTTCTTTTTTAAAATTCTCATCTTTTCTATAGGCCCAAGAAGTATTAACATCTTTCGCTCTTGCAATCATTCTTTTTCCTTTAAAATTTTCGCTATCGTTGTAATACTTCATAGTTTATTCTTTTAATAAATCGTCAACCTTTACTCCCAATGCCTTAGCAATTTTTGCCAATGTTTCAATGGTTGGGTTTTTGTTTGCGCCCGATTCAATTTTGATAATAGTGTTATAAGTAACATCGGCTAATTTTGAGAGCCGATCTTGAGAAATACCTAATTTTTGGCGGTATTTCTTTATATTTTCGGCGATTGTTGATTTATTGTTTGACTTCATTGTTATATATTACTATAATTTAAGTAACAGTTTCAAAACTTACTTAATCTATTACAATGATAACAAAAAAATTTGAAAGAGTAAAGAATAAAATCATCGGCTCGCCCGCGAAGCGGGCAATGCGGGCGGGCAAAAAGAAAAGGGGGTCTGAGTGTCATTCCCACCAGAAATTTTTGCCCGCCCGGCCGTTTTGGGTGGTGGGTGGGTTTGCGTCGCCGAAGGCGACGCACAAGTCAGAATTCAACATCAGGGTTTTGTTCAAAAAAAGTTCGGATTTTGTCCAAAAGGTACCGCCAATTTACAATTTCAGCATTTTTGGGAGTTGTTGCCTCGCCATTGCTTCGCTCTGGGCTCGACAAAAGCGATGATTTTATACGGATTTTTGAAATTCAAAAACAATTTATTCCCGCTCAAACGAAAGTTCACCGTGCTAAGCAAGGATAAAATGAAATTTTATAAATCAATCTTTTTTCTTTCGCCTTCGTTGAAAGGCAAAGCAATAATTTAATTTTGACTGCCCAAATAATATGACAAAAGAAAATCAAGCCAAAAAGTTTTTTATTTATGCTCGAAAGAGCACCGATAACGAAGACCGGCAAGTAAGAAGTATTCAGGACCAAATAATAGAACTCAAAGAATTAGCGAAAAAAGAAAACTTAGAAATTGTTGATATTCTCGTTGAAAAACAAACCGCCAAGAAGCCGGGCCGTCCAGTATTTGCCGAAATGCTGAAAAGTATTGAAGCCGGCGAAGCTGAGGGAATTTTAGCGTGGCACCCCGATAGATTAGCAAGAAATAGTATCGACGGCGGACAAATCATTTATTTCGTTGATACCGGAATCATCAAAGA
>CALIVE010000053.1 GCA_938048445.1 Minisyncoccota bacterium
GCATCAATTATTGGATAACCAGTTTCACCTTTTTCAAATTTTTCTATAAAATATTGATTATTTTCCCATTTCAAACCTCTTCTTTTTTCTTGAAATTCTAAATTTTTTAATTCAGGAAAATAATTTTTAATATGATACCAAAATTCTCGCCAAGCTAATTCTTTAACAAAATCTTCGCTTAAATTCTTTACGCGTTGGTATAGAACCCTAATTGAAATAATACCAAACCTTATGTAAGGAGATAATTTAGAAGTTCCATCTTCAGCCAAAAAATTTCTCGTAGAACTATAATTAGCAAAATCGAAATTTTTTAATTTATCTTCCAAATACTTTAATGTCCAATAAAAATTACCGACAAATTTATGCTTTAAAATCAAATCATTTAACTGAAATTTATTGATCTTAACTAACTCAGTTTTATTTTTAAAATCTTTTAAATCTATGTTTAAAATTTCACTATCAATAAAATTTAACCATTTCTTATAAAAATGGGAATAAATTTTTGTATAAGGTATTTTTCTTACATCAACTAAAAAATTATCAAAAGTTTCTACAAATTTGATCCCGTATTTTTGACAAATTTTCTTTACTTTATTATCTCTTTCTTCGCCTAACCAGGTTAAAGATTCTGCCGTATAAACAGCCTGTGGTTTTAATTCTTTAATTAGGTATTCAAAAACAATATCGGTTTTACCATAAAATAAATTTAAATTTAAATGACTCTTCAAATTTTCTGTAATCTCTTTTAAAAAATAAAGTCTATTATCGAACGAATTAAGATTTTTTAAAATATCTTCGTCAAAAATAAAAATAGGATAAATTTTCTTAGAATCTTTTAAACATTTTGCCAAACTTCTATTGTCTTCTATTCGCAAATCTCTTTTAAACCAATAAATACTTCTCATTTTTTATTTCTCTTAATAATTTTTTAACTGCTAACTCTTTCTTTTTTGCTTCTAAAAGAACATCTATTCTTTGGAAATTTATTTTTTTATTTGAAAATATAAAATTTAAAAAATTAAAAAAATCTTTTTTGTGAATATAATCACCATGACTTGTTTTCTTCTTACCTTCTGAAGAAATATGAAATTCTGGTATTCTTTTACCCCATGTTTTTAATACTTCATTTATTTTTATTGGCGAATAATTAATCTTATGGTGAAAATAATCAAGAACAAAAGGTAAGTTAGTTAAATTACAAATTTCTAAAATATCTTGAGCCTTGTATGATTTTTCATCATTTTCTAAAGCTAATCTTTCTTTAAGCCAATAATTTTTATTTATATTTTTTATTAAAGTTTTGGAAGCTTTATCTTTATTTCCATAAGTGCCACCACCATGAATAACGACTATTGAATTTTCATCAAAATCCATTTGTTCTAAAATCCAAAAATGGTATTTTAATTCTTCTAATGATCTTTTGATAATTTTCTTATTTTCAGTAGATAAAACAACATATTGACCTGGATGCATTGTAACTCTAATTCTAAACTTTTTAATTTCCTGAACATAATTTTTAATGATTGAACTAATGTCCTTAAGCCAATTTTTATTAAAATTAGGATGACTGGCAAAAGGTATAAAATTGCTCCCCAATCTGAATATTTTACACCCTAATTCTTCGCTTAACCTTAATAAAGCAATGAAATCTTCTAAATTTTTTTCAACACATCTAATAAGATTTTCTTTATTTAAATTATTCAATCTAAAACTGTGATTTGTAGATAAACGAGAATCATATGTTGAACATATAAAACCAATATTTACTATATTTTGTTCATTAAGCATCTAAATAAAATATATCAATTATTAATATTTAATATATCTGACAATGCCTTTTCTAAATCTAAAAATTTAAACTCATAACTTAATTTTATTAATTTTTTAGGATAGACTTTCTGACTAGCCAATATTTCGTTTGCAAATTCGCCAAATATCATTCTTAAAATTAATCTTGGTAATTTTATAAAAGCTGGTCTTTTTAAAACTTTAGCTAATATTTTTGAAAAATCTTTATTACGAACTGGTTGAGGCGAAGAAGCAATAATTGGTCCTGATAATTTGTTATTTTCTAATGCTAAAAGATAAATATTCACAACATCATTAATATGAATCCAAGAAAACCATTGATTTCCTTCCCCTAATGGACCACCTAATCCTAATTTATAAAACGGTAAAATTTGATAAAGAAATCCTCCGTTGCCCAAAACAATTCCTTTGCGAACTTGAACACTTCTTATGCCCAGATCCTCTGCTTTTCGAGATTCCCTTTCCCAATCAACACAAACCTTAGCTAAAAAACCTTTTCCTGGTAAAGAATCTTCATCTAACTCCTCTTCGCCACGATCTCCATAATAACCCACTCCTGAAGCTGAAACAAAAACTTTCGGTTTATTATCTATTTCTCTAACGGCCTCTATGATATTTCTGGTTGATAAAACTCTGCTTTCATAAATTTCTCTTTTAAATTTGTCATTCCACCTTCCAAAAATATTTTTCCCAGCTAAATGAATAATTCCATCTTGATTCTCTAAAATATTTTTTGGAATCTTGTCCTTGACTAAATCTAACTTAATAAATTCTATATTTTTCTGTTTAGGCGGTGTTAATCCAACTACAGTAACTTTGTAATTTTTTGATATTAAAGCTTCAATAAGAGAATTGCCAATAAACCCGCCTCCACCCGTAATTAGAATTTTCATTTTTTATATTTTTAATTAAGAAAGCTATCGTTTGTTTTTAAATTTTATTTTAATTTAAATTGAATTAGAGGTAAATCGTTAGTTCTATCTAAAAAAG
>CALIVE010000054.1 GCA_938048445.1 Minisyncoccota bacterium
ACAATGGTGTTTATGGGCTTTCCCACAGAGGTTTTACTTTAAAAAAAGATATCCCTTATTTACCAAAAATTTTAAAAGAGAATGGATACGAAACAGTTCTCTTTGGAATACAACATGAGACAAAGTGGGAGAAAGTTGAAACTCTTGGGTATAATAAAATTAATAAAGGAAAAACTTGCTCTTGTATAGATATTACACCTATTTTGATTGATTATTTAGATTCTAAACCGCCTCAACCATTTTTTATTTCAGTTGGATTTGAAGAAACACATCTACCTTGGCCAGTTGTAGAAAATATAGAAGAGAATTTAAAAGTTCCTGATTTTTTACCTAATGTTATTGAAGTAAAGAAAGATATGGCTGGATTTAATATAGTAATAGAAAGAGTAGATAAATCAATAAACGAGATAATAAAAGCACTAAAAAGAAATAAACTATATGATAATACCTTAATTATTTTAACAACAGACCATGGACTTCCTCTTCCAGGAGCAAAGGCAACTTTATTTGACCCTGGGATAGGAATATTTCTTATAATCAGAGGAGAAGGTTTTGAAGGAGGGGAAAAATTTGATTGTTTAAGCAGTAATATTGACTTAATGCCTACAATACTTGATTACCTTGGAATTGAAATACCAGAGAATGTTCAAGGAAAAAGTTTGATACCAGTTATAAGAGGGGAAAAACAAGAAATAAGAGAAGAGATTTATACAGAATTAACATACCATGCTGGATATGACCCTATGAGGAGTGTAAGAACAAAAAAATATAAGTATATAAAATTTTTTGAGTTTAGACCTTTTTATTATCCACCAAACGTAGACCCTTCTTTTTCAAAAGAATATTTTAGAAAAATTGGATATTTTGAAAAAATTAGACCTTTTGAAATGTTTTTTGACCTTGAGAAGGATAGATTAGAAAGAGAAAATTTAATTGGGAATCCAGAATATAAAGAAAAAATTGAGGAATTGAAAAACAAACTATTAGAATGGATGAAAGAGACAAACGATCCGATTCTAAACGGTCCATTTTCGCCACCAGAAAATGCTGTAATTTCTCCACCTTGGGCATATCATCCGAAAACTTTATGGTATGGTGAAGAGAAATGGACTTAAGGATAGATTTTTCTTTCTTTTATTTCAACATCAATACCTTCTACCTCTTTAATCTTTAATTTTAATCTTTGTCTTAAATCTTCAAGAACTTCCTTATATTCCTTTCTTCCTACAAGATTAACAAGTTCATAAGGGTCAGAGAATAAATCATAAAGTTGATAATCTTCATATAGATTTGACATTGAATCAATCGTTCCAGTTTTATCATATGCAACAGCACAATACTTCCATCTTTTGGTTCTTATAGCCCTTGCAACCATTGATTCACTTATTTGAATAAAAATTTCATTATGCTCTGTTTTCCCTTCAGAAATTTCAAATAAACTTTTTCCTTTAAAATTTTCAGGCACATTAACATCTGCAATTTCAAGTATAGTTTTAGGTATATCAATTAATTGAACAATTTCTCTTACATTTCTTTTCTTATCAATTCCTCCACCACCAATTACGAGAGGTATTCTTATTGAACTTTCATGACAACTTCTTTTGTATTCTGAATTTCTTGTTCTGAAATGGCATCCATGGTCTGAAGTAAATATAATCACTGTGTTTTCATAAATACTCAATTTTTTAAGTATTTCAATAATTTCTCCAACACATTCATCTATAACTTTAATAGCACCATAATAATCAGGAAGTTGTTCAAACCAGTCACCGGGGAAAAATTTTAAGTCATTTGGAACATAAGGGTTTTTAAAAATTACTCTATAGTTTTCTGGAGCAACTACTCTATTCCAATCATTTTGTTGATGAGGTTCAAGATATGAAATTGTAAGGAAAAAAGGGTTTTCTGCTTTTTTTATATATTCAATCGCTTTTTCAGTTAAAAAATTAACTCTATAAATATTTTCAAATTTAATCTCTTGATTTTTTTCATCATAAATTGAGCCAAAAAATGGATGGGAAGAATGTTCAAGCGCGTTTGCTGCAAGCCAATAGTCAAAACCGCCTCTATATTCAAAAGGAACAGGACCTATTCCTAATTCCTTTGGTGACAGATGCCATTTCCCGATATAGGCAGTTTTGTATCCATAATCTTTAAGTATTTTTGCTATAGTTATTTCATCTGGTTTTATTCCAATTCCATTTTTCCATACACCTGTTTCTGTTGCATATTTCCCTGTAAATAAACAACTTCTTGCAGGACCACAAACTGGTTGATTTGTAAAAGCATATTCAAAATTTATCCCTTCTTTTCCAAGATTATCAATATTTGGAGTTAAATTAAGGGGAAAATTATTTAAACCTAATGTATCTCCTCTTTGTTGGTCACTAAATATTAAAATTATGTTTTTTCTCATTTTTCAAAAAATCTTCCCTGGATTTAAAATATTATTTGGGTCAAAAATCTTTTTAATTTCTTTCATAATCTTTATCTGTTTTTCAGAAAAAAATAAAGGAAGATATTCTCTCTTTAAATATCCAATTCCATGTTCTCCTGATATTATCCCATTAAGTTTTTTTGCAACTAAGTAGATATCATTTTTTATTATTTTGTATTTTTCTTTTGAGTTTTCAATCTCAATCCATTTATCGTCTTTAAATTTTGCTTTCATTATATGATTATGAATATTTCCATCACCTGCATGGCCATAAGTAGGAATATAAGTTGCATATTTTTCTTCAATTTTTTTAACCTCACAAACAAAATCATAAATTCTACTTATAGGAACAGTTACATCAAGTATTTCAAGTGTATTACTTTTTAATGCTTCATAAATCATACTTCTAATATCAAGAACTTCTTTTTGTCTTTTTTCATCTTCAATAATAAAAACATCTAAGGCACCATTTTCAGTTACAATTTGAGCAATATTTTCTGCCATCATTAATGTTTCTGTCTCTTTTCCATCAACCATAACCATTAAATAAGCATTTCCAATTTCACATGGCCATTTTTTGTTTAAGTAGTTTTCAACAAGTTTAATAGTATTTTTTTCAAGAAATTCAATGGCAAGAGGAATAATCCCATTTTGAATTATTAAAGGACTAATTTTTATTGCTTGTTTAAGATTTTCAAATGGAATGATTAATGTATATACTTTTTCAGAGGGTGGAAGTAAAGAAATCGTTGCTTTTGTTATAATTCCAAGAGTTCCTTCTGAACCAATAAATAAATTTAGTAAACTATAACCACTACTTGATTTTTTATATTTCCCACCAATATTTTCTATACTACCATCTGCAAGAACAACTTCAACACCTCTAACAAAATTTCTCATAACTCCATATTTTACAGCCCTTGCTCCACCTGCATTTGTAGCAATAAGTCCTCCAATAGTTGCAGATTCATCTCCTGGGTGTGGCGGGAAAAACATACCATTTTTAGCACAAATATCATAAAATTCTCTCAATGTTAATCCTGCTTCAACTGTAATCGTAAAGTTTTCTTTATCAACTTCAATTACTTTTTTCATATTCTCAAAATCAATTACAACTCCTCCATATACCGGAATACATCCACCAGATAGCCCAGTTCCTCCACCTCTTGCAGTTAGAGGGATTTTTTCTGCTTCACAAATTTTTATTATTTCTGAAATTTGATAGGAATTTTCTGGTTTTAAAATTATGTCAGGTAAATTATAAATCTCACTTAAAGAAACTTCGTCATGAGAATAATCAACCATCTTTTCTTTTTCATAAATAAGATTTTTTTCTCCAACTATTTCTTTAAATCTTAAAATTAACTCTCTGTTCATCAAATTAATTTTCTCATAAATTCAACATAATGCGGTAAAGAAACTTCTGGCGGAAGCAAATTTGGATGCCACCTTTTTTCATATTCAAAAGAAAGATAACCTTTATAATTTATTTCTTTAAGCAAATCAATAATCTCTTTAATAGGCAATTTCCCTTCTCCTAAAAGTTTATAACCTCTATCAAAATCTCCATCCTTTATATGAAGATGAAAAATTTTATCTTTTATAAATTCAAATGTTTCAGTAAGTTTATCGCCTTCATATAATGAATTATATACATCCCAAACACATCCAAAGTATTCAGATTTAATCCTTTGAAAAAACAAATTCAATCTTTCTCCTTTACAAAAATCATCATGTGTCTCAATCCCAATTTTTACTTGTTTTTTTTCTGCATATTCAACAACTTCTCTAATTGATTCTGCAGCATAATCTATAACCTTTTCAAACTCAATATCTTTTGGTAATCTTCCAACAAAAACACGAACAACATTACAATTAAATCTTTTTGCAATTTCTATATGAGAAATCCCCATTTCTATATTCTTCTTTCTCTCTTTAGGGTCAGGATTTGTAAAAATACAAGATGAAGCAATACATGAAATTTCAAGATTATACTTATTTAGTATCTCTTTTGTATTTTCAGCATACTCATTCAATTCAGGGACTTTTGCAAGATCTAATTCTTTTAAAACTCCTCTTATCTCAATGCCATCATATCCATATTCTTTTGCCCTATCAATAATTTTCTTAAAATCCCATTCTGGACATGCTAAAGTACTAAAACTTAATTTCATTTTCTCCTCCTTTTTCTTTCCATACAGGTGGAAATTTATCCCTATATTTTTTCCAGATTTCTTCAATAAAACCTCCTCCAAGTTTTCTTCTTCCCATATCTCTATCAACATAATCAAAAAGGGCAGGATGATTCCATAAATCCTTTATTCCTAAAACATGACTTGCTAAAATCCAACCAGCATAAGAAATTGCCTGCATTTCTCTATATTCAGCATACCAAGAAGGATTATCCCATGTGGGTTCTCTTGCATGTCTTATTCCCCATTCAGGAAGTCCTATATCTTTTTCCTCATATCCAATAACTTTATAATAAGATTTTTCAGGTTCAGGAATTATTTCCCATTCCTTATCAATTTTTAAAATACCTTCACCCCCTCCTCTTGGAACAGTTGATGAAACAATATATCTTCTCTGTCCTTTACCAGGTCCATCAGTTATCTCAATGAAATTTCCTTGAAGTGGTGCGTATGGGGCAGGATGTTTAACTTTAATTGTATCTTTTGTTGCTTCAATAACATAACCTTCACATCTTTCAACATTAAGTTTTCTCTCTACATCTTCCTTTGTTACATAAAATGTCTGTTCATCTTCTTGAAAAGCAATATAGTCAGGAGGGACTTTCCCAGGTCCATATGGTTTTGTATAAAGATAAGAACCTGATTTTTCTGAAATTTTTAAAATCTCTTCTTTATTTAAAATAAACCCAGCAAACATAATAGGAAATTTCCTTCCCATACAATGGCCACCATTTGCTATCCAGGAATCAGTTCCTCCGCCTCTAATAATTCCATAAAGGTCTATTCCAAGTTGAATAAATCTTATAAGTAATCTTTCTTTTTCTTGTTTTGGGAAATCAAGTATCAACATTAAAGCACCAATACTTACATCTCTTGAAATATCCCTTCCATATGGTTGCATATTTTTTTTAGGATGAATACTTCTTCCAATCCAGTTACCAAGATGGTCAATCCATGGTCTTTCAAAGATTCTCTCAACAGAACTTGATTGATTTTCTGTGTCCTCTTCTTGCCTTAATTTTGGTGTTTTAATTTCTTCTCTTGGTAAAGTTTTTAATTTTGAATAGTCAATATCTTTTACATTATAAAAAATCTTCTCATTTCCAAAATATGGTGGTCTAAAACTTCCTTTTTCTGGTGGCTTCTTTAATATTGTAAGGATAGCAGCAGTTTCTATAAATGTTCCATAATCCTCTTTTTCTAAACTTTTTGTAGATATTAAAGATGCATCTGGTTCAATTTTTAATGGATTTGATTCTGAAATTTCAGTAGCAACATTTAATTTAGAATCCCATCCACCTGCTCTACTATCATATCCTTGCTTTTTATTTGTAGATGGGTTTAACATAGAACCATTTATTATATTTCCTTTCTCATCATTAATTGAAGGTGGCACAATTTTTATTATATTAACAGGTCCAATTACCCAAAAATCATTATTTACAAATCTTCCAACTTGATAAAAATTGTCAAAATACCAAGTTATTCCATATTGAGAAATCTTTTTAGTATAGTATATTCTTTCTTCAGGCCAATCATAAATTGACCATCCCCATTTTA
>CALIVE010000055.1 GCA_938048445.1 Minisyncoccota bacterium
CGGAAGGTGTGACCTTCGATCTCCAGTTCATATCCTACTATATTGCTTCAAATAGAAAAACTTAATATCTTTAAAAGTCAGTAAAAACAGCACTCTTGTATCTATGTTTACTAATGCTTGCTAATATAATCTAACAATAACTGGTACTACTATTGGTACCACCAGCGGTCGGTACCCCTGCTATATTTAAATATGAATTTGGTAATTATTTTTTTAAAAACTTAAAATCTGAAGATCAGCTAAATAAAGGAAAAGACCAACATAAAATAAAAATAACTATTGATAATAAGACTGCGGCACTTCCGTAATCTTTTGCCTTCATAGATAAATCATGATTTGAAAAAGAAATCCTATCAATTGCTGCCTCAATTGCCGAATTTATTATTTCGCAAATTAGTATTAGTATCGAAGAAATAATAATCAATAACTTTTCAATTAAAGTAAAACTCACAAAGAATAAAATAATTCCAGATACGGTTACTAAAATCAATTCTTGCCTGAATGCACTTTCTTCTCTGAAAACAAAATAAAACCCCCTTGTTGAATTTAAAAAAGCAAGATAGACTCTTTTTAAACCTTTATGAACTTTATAAGGGTTAGTTGCTTCTTTCTTGGACATAGTTATATTTTTGTTAAATAACTGTGAAATTGATCAGTTGCTATTTTCCATGTAAATTCCTTAGATCTTTTGATAGCATCTTGGGGTTTAAGATCTAATGCTTTCAGGCAAGCGACTCTTAAGTCTTCATCCAAAACACCAGATATATTCTGTGAAACCACATCTTGAGGTCCTGGAACCGGAAATGCTGCAACAGGAAGTCCACATGCCATAGCCTCTACCATTACCAATCCAAAAGTATCAGTTAAGCTCGGAAATACAAAAATATCAGCTTTCCTGTACAAAATAGCTAATTCACTTTGAGGCATTACCCCAAAAAATTTAACATTAGGATAATTTTTTTTAAGATATTCACCTTGAGGTCCTTCACCAGCAACCCATTTTTCTCCAGGTAATTTTAAAGATAAAAATGCCTCCAAGTTTTTTTCTACTGCAAGCCTACCAGTACAAAGAAAAATCGGATTCGTTTTATTGATTTTTTTTTCATCTACAGTCTTGAAAATTGAATGGTCTACACCACGTGTCCAAAATTTTGCGTTTTTGAATTTTCTCTTTTCCAATTCAGCAATTATTGAGTTTGATGGAACTAGTACTGCAGAGGAATTTTTATGGAAATTACGTAAAAAGAAATAACTGATCGAAACAGGTAATTTTATACGTGCATGGACATACTCAGGAAATCTGGTGTGATAGGCAGAGGTGTGAGGAATTTTATTTTTTTTTTGCAATTTTTTTTGCTAATAAACCTAGAGGTCCTTCAGTTGCAATATGTAAAGCATCAAATTTATCTTTATAGAATAAATTTTCAACTTTTTTTCTAGAAGTAATAGAAAGTCTTATCTCGGGGTATGACGGACATGGAATGGTGAAGAAAAGTAGTGGGCTTATGACACGCGTTTCAATACCTAATACTTCTAAGTTTGCAATTGTATTTTTTAAAGTTCTAACAACTCCATTAACTTGTGGCTCCCATGCATCAGTGACAAGAAGTAGTTTTTTTATTTGACTCATTTTAAAATTCCTTTACTAATTCTTGTTTAGTATTTAATTGACTCTCAAAACTAACAATTTTCATGTTTCCTTCATAATCTTCCACAATAGCAGATAAGCTTTCCACCCAGTCCCCATCATTAAAATAATCAATCCCATCAATTTTTTTAATTTCAGCTTTATGAATGTGTCCACATAAAACACCTTGAAAACCTCTCTTTTTTGCTTCTTTGGTAACTGTTTTCTCGAAATCATCGATAAAAGAAACTGCCGTTTTCACTTTACCCTTAATCAATTGGGAAATAGACCAGTAACGTAAACCAAATGTTCTTCTTATTGCATTAAACCAATTATTAATTTTCAGTAAAAACGAGTAAAGTAAATCCCCAAATATTGCTATCCATTTTGCATATTTAATAACCCCATCAAATTGATCACCATGGATAACCCATATTTTTTTTCTTTTCAAAGTAGTGTGTACAGCTTCTTTGACCAAACTAATATTTCCAAATTCCAAATTATCAAGTTTTCTTAAAACTTCATCATGATTACCAATAACATAAGTGACTTTGGTACCTTTCCTAGCTTTTCTTAAAACTTTTTGAATAAAGTCATTATGAGATTGATTCCAAAAGAATTTCTTTTTCAGCTGCCATCCGTCAATTATGTCACCCACCAAATATAAATATTCACATTCATGGCTCTTTATAAAATTAACTAAGTAATCTATTTTGCAACCTGGAGTGCCAAGATGAAGATCGGAAATAAAAATGGAGCGGAATTTTTTGGATTTAGAATCAAATTTTGGGACAATTATTTGATTTGCTTGATGTGTTAGGTACATATTTGCAATTCCGAAAAATTTGATTTTATAAAAAAATTATTAAAGGAATATTACAAAATTCAAATCTAATATAAAAAACTAACCTTTTTAAATAAAGAAGATAAAAAATACAAATGTATTACAAATGAACTTATTGAAACTGAGTTGTAACATAAAAATAATAAATTAGAGTTATCTTTTTAATTTTTATTTAACATGAGAAAAATATTATCAAAACAGTTTTTAAATTCTTTTCAAAAAATTTACTCTTTTTCATATCTTAAAAAAATTAAAGAAAAAAAAACCAATAAAAATTCTTTAATCAGATGTTTTTTCACAAAGAATGAAAAATTTATACAACAAGCTAAATATTTAAGATATCAATCTTTTTCAAAGTCATATGGACTAAAAAATGATCAAAAAATCGATGAGGATTATTTTGATAATCATTGTAAACATTTAGTTGCTGTTGACGAAAAAAATAAAGTTGTTGGCACATACAGATTAATAACCAGGGAAACTCAAAAAAAATGTGGGAATTTATATTCTGATCAGGAGTTTGACTTAGTCAGATTGACAAAATTAAAAACTAGTATTCTTGAAATAGGCAGAGTATGTATTGCTGATGACTTTAAAGATAAATGGGTTATTAGTAATCTTTGGAAACTTATACATCAGTATTCCATAGAAAACAACTATAACTATATATGTGGAGTAACAAGTGTTAATACAAATAAAGTGGACATATCGCTGTTATATCAAACATTAAATGAAAGCAATTTTCTAGCTCCTATAGAATACCAAGTTAGACCAAGGGTATCTTATCCCATTGTTGAAAATATACAATCTCAACCTGGAGTTATGATTCCAAAATTATTGAAGACATATTTAAAAATGGGAGCTTGGGTTTGTGGAGCACCATATTGGGACAGAGAGTTCAGTGCTGCAGATTTTTTTACTTTAATAAGCATTAAAAATTTATCAGAAAAATACAAATTAAGACTCTCTTAATTTCTTGTTTATTATTTACTTTTAATGTCAAAAGTCATTATTGCATTGCTTATTTGAAAAGTTTTTTAAAAAAAATATCTTATCTTTTCAAATATAATTGCAAAATTATGCTTTATAGAAACAGAAGATATTAAATGAAATATTTAGAATCTGAAGAATTTAATTTATATCCAAAAAAGTCCATCACTGCTAAACACAAACCTAAAATTTTAATTCTTTATGGATCATTAAGAAAAAGATCTTACTCAAAACTATTAGCGTTGGAAGCATGTGGAATTCTAAACCACATGGGAGCTGAAACAAAAATCTTCAATCCAGATGGTTTGCCAACATTTGATTTTGATCGCTCTGTTAATCACCCAAAAGTTAAAGAATTAAGAAATTTAAGTTTATGGTCTGAAGGCCAGGTATGGTCATCACCTGAAGTTCATGGCAATATTACTGGTTTAATGAAAACTCAAATTGACTGGATTCCTCTTACTCTTGGTTCAGTCAGACCGACCCAGGGACGAACTCTCGCAGTTATGCAGGTTTGTGGAGGCTCCCAGAGCTTTAATGCTGTTAACTCATTGAGAATATTGGGCAGATGGATGAGAATGTTTACAATTCCTAATCAATCGTCCGTTGCTAAAGCTTATGATGAATTCAACGATGATGGCTCAATGAAACCATCAGAATATAGAAACCGAGTAGTTGATGTAATGGAAGAATTAATGCGTTTTACTTATCTAACACGTGAAAGCTCATCTTTTCTAGTTGATAGATACAGCGAAAGAAAAAAAGTCTGAGGAAAAGAATAAAAATAAATTATTTTTATAATGATTTTTTACAACCTCAATTTGTAATGTTAAAAATTAAGTAAATAATCATGAATAGAGAATGATTTTTTCTTATCCTTAATTTTTGAATATTTTCCATTACTTAAAAGTTTGTAAGAATTCACGTTATCCTTAAGAAACATATTTAGGATTGACACCAAATAATTTCTTATTTTCTTATCTAATATTGGAAAAGCTAGCTCATACCTTCTAAAAAAATTTCTCTCCATACAATCGGCACTCGATAAATAGAGAGTATCGGAACTAGAAAAATAATAGCATCGGTGATGCTCTAGAAAACGTCCTATTATTGAGATGACTTTTATATTAGAAGATAAATCATTAACCGCTGGCCTCAAGGCACACGCTCCTCGAATTATTAAGTATATCTTTACTCCAGAACTAGATGCTTCGTAAAGCTTTTCAATAATTTTTGGCTCAATAAGTGAATTAGCTTTAAAAATAATAAAATTATTTTTTTTGTTTTTGTTTTTAATCGAATCATCAATATGCTTAATAAGTCCTGAATGAAGGCTAAAGGGAGATTGTAGAATTAATTTGTGTTTTTTGGGTTTACCCATAGAAGTAATCTGATTAAAAACATCGTCAACTTCATTACATAGTTGGTAATTTGCAGTAAAAATACCAAAATCTGAATATAACTTACTTGTTTTTTCATGATAATTGCCAGTACCTAAATGCACATACCGTGCTAATCTCCTACCCTCTTTTCTAATTATCATAGACATTTTTGCATGCGTCTTATATCCAACCACACCATAGACAACGTTTACGCCGTATGCTTCTAATTGTTCCGCCCAATTAATATTTGCTTCTTCATCAAAACGTGCAAGTAATTCAACAACAACTGTAACTGCAATACCCCTTTTTGCACAATCAATTAACAACTGCATTAATTTTGAGTTACCTGCGACTCTATAGATAGTTTGTTTGATAGCTAAAACATTTGGATCCTTAAGCGCCGCATGAATATAATTAAGATAATTTTCAAATGAATCATATGGATGATGGATTAAAATATCTTCAGCTTTTATTTGTTGAAAAATATCTTTTTCAGTGTTTAGATAAGTCTTTTGTCTAAAAGGTTTGTACTTAAATTTGGGCTGTTGTATTTGCTCTGGGACATCTTGAAGCCTTGCCAGATTTACGGGTCCATCGACCTCATATAACTTATCAATAGTAAGTTCAAAATGATTTAGAAGATAATTTATAATTGAGGCTGGTGTATTTTTACTAACTTCTAATCTAACAGCATCTCCATACTGCCTAGTTGGCATTTCACTTTCTAAAGCATCTCTTACGTCTTTAATCTCTTCTTGATCTAAATATAAATCAGAATTTCTAGTTACTCTAAACTGATAAAAACCACTAACTTTCATGCCATTAAAAAGTCCATTAGCAAATTCATGAATAATCGATGATAAAAAAACAAACCTTATCTCCTCGTCTTTTTCATCACTTACCTTGAGAAATCTTGGCAAAGCTCTTGGAGCCTGAAGTAAAGCAAGATTGATTTTCTTACCAAGAATATTTTTCCCCTCTAACTCAATGGCAAAATTTAAACTTTTATTTAATATTTTTGGAAAAGGATGGGCAGGATCTAGGCCAACTGGAGTAAGAATTGGCTTAACATGGGATGTAAAATATCTATTTAATTTTTTTCTTAAATTTGCGCTCCATTGTGCTCTCTTTAAAAAAATAATTCCATTAGCAGCTAATTCAGGAAGTAATTCTTTATTCAAAATGTTATATTGTCGCTCAACCAAACTGGGTATTATCTTTCTCAACCTAGTTAATATTTGATCAGGTCTTAGGCCATCGATTGTTGGCTCAGTTGAGCCTGTTTCTAGTCTAGCTATTAAACCTGAAACACGTATTTCGAAAAATTCATCCATATTACTTGAAAAAATGGACAGAAATTTAAGTCTTTCAAGTAAAGGAACATTTTTATTTTCGCTTAACTCCAAAACTCTAAGGTTAAATAAAACTTGAGAAATTTCCCTATTTATATAGCTTGAGGAGGGTTTTGCTTTAATTAATTTAGAAGAAATATTCACAGAACTGATTAATTACAAAAATACAGTAAAATCTAACAAAAAAATATTACAAAATGATTAAATAAAAATTAAACTTCATTTATTGAAAGTAAAATTGAAACTTTCTTTAATCTTTTACTTTCTTTTATTAATTCATCAAAAGTCAGTGGGTTTTCATGTAACCATTCTCTACTGATATCTAGGTGATATTTTTTCTTATTAATTTGATGAATATTAAAGTTTAATTTTTTTTTTGGATTGTTAGTGATATTCAATATTAATGCTAATCTAAAACAAACAATTAAGGGAAAATCCTTAGAAACAAATTTAGAAATTATTTCAGTTAAAGATCCTTTCTGAGAATAAACTAATTTCCCAAGAAAGTTACGCTCTATTTTGCTAAATCCTGGCATTTCAGAATTATTTATTATGTAGGCTGAGTGTTTTTGGTAATCAACTCTACTTAGACTAAGACCGATATTATATATTTGTGAAGCCCATAAAATAAATTGTCTTTGCGAGTTATTCAAATAACAGTCAGCTGCAAACTTTAGAACTATTTTTTTTAATTTTTTTTGTTCTGTCTTATCTAAAGAAAATCTTTTTACTAAACTAAGTATTGAATTTTCTTGAATATCTCTAATTTTCTTTTCACCACACATTTCAAGTAAAATTCCTTCTCTCATAGCACCATCAGCTACAAAAAGTTTTTTAATTTTAAGTCGCTTGAATAGCGCAGTTAAAATAACTAATCCACCTTTTAAAACATGCACTCTTGACTGTTTGACTTTTCCAGAGACAAAAAGATTAGATTTAGGCTTCAATAAGTAATTTTTTACGGAATTAAGGCTGTCTTTATTTATATGTTCGGGTGAGCCACCTAACTCAACTGATAAATCAAAAATTGCATTTATAGTTCCAGATGAACCAAATGCGTCTGTCCAAACTTCTTTTTTAAACTTAACAGTTATGTCTTGAATATGATTTTCAGTTTTTTTTACTGCAAAATTGAATTGGTCTAAATTAAAGTTTTTGTCAGAAAAGTATTTTTTTGTGTGTGTAACACAACCCATCAAAATACTTGTTAAATTTATAATTTTTCTCTTATTGCCTAATATAATTTCTGTTGACCCTCCTCCGATATCTATAGCTAAAATATTTTCATCAGAATTCCGAGTTAATGAGCTGTTAATCCCCTTAAAAATAAGTCTAGCCTCTTCTTCTCCAGATATTATTTCGATAGGAAAACCAAGAGTCTTTTCAAACTTCTTTAAATATTTAGATATATTTTTTGCGACTCTAAATGTGCTTGTTGCAAGTACTTTGACATTTTTTTTTGGCAAAAACTTAATTTGTTGATTGATTTTTTTTAACGCTACTTCTGCTCTATTTATTGATTCCTGACCTAAAAGGTTTTTATCATCAAGACCATAAGCTAATTGAACATTTTCTTTAAATGAAAAAGTGGTGTGAAATTGATTATTCACTACTTTACCAATTAATAAACGAAAACTATTTGAACCCAAGTCAACAGTTGCAAGATAAGTTTTATCCATATGTGAATTTAATTTTAAGACTAAGAGTACAAAATTATAAAATTCTAAATCATAACATTCAAAATATCTAGCAAAAGAATTTTAAAAATAATTTATCGCCCTTTAAATGAATTAATTATTTGAGCAAATTAAAATATGCATGGGGTGTTACATACATAGGTAGCATAGAACGTATAGTCAAAGTAATCTAATTAGATTAAGTAAAAACTACAGCTGCAGCACAGATAAATTTGTAGCAGTAATAGATTTAACCAAAGACTTTAGTGTACAACAGAGTGTACAACTGTGGGATTTTTAGGGTGTAAATTAAAGCTAGAAGCTTATTTTTATTGGCTTCTAGCCTAATAAATTGGCGGAAGGTGTGACTACCGAACTTTTTCTCTATATTTAATAATGGAGGTCAATGGAGGATGTATTTTTGTCTTTTTAACAGTAAAAAAAATCATTCTGAAGGCATTAGTGGTCAATGGAGGACAATGGAGAACAATGCAAGACAATAAAAAAGTGTGGTACTAAGTGTGGTACTGGGAGTACCACACTTTTCTTAAATGATAAATATGTTGCACATAATTTTTTTTTGAAAATAGTTGGTAAATTTAACTGATTATTTGATTTTTGATGATGTTTTCAAAAAACATCAAGAAAATGAAACAATAAAGGTAAAAGAATAGCGGTTGCTATACCACTTAGCCCCATCGCTAAAGCAGCAAATGCTCCTGCTTTTTTATCTTTTGTAAGTGCGCGAGCTGTACCAATACCATGACTTGCAAGACCAAAAGCGAAACCTCTAGCAGCCATATTTTTTATTTTAAATAAATCAAATAAGAATGTTCCAAATGCTGCTCCAACAATTCCA
>CALIVE010000056.1 GCA_938048445.1 Minisyncoccota bacterium
ACCGAACAAAATTTAGTTGAACAAGCTGTTATAGATTGGTTTAAAGAGCTTGGTTATGAGTATAAATATGGTCCGGATATTTCACCCGGAGGAATTTTAGTTGAAAGAGATTTCAAAGATGTTATTTTGGAAAATCGTTTGAGAAATGCAATTAAAAGGTTAAACCTTGATTTATCGGAAAAAGCAATTAATGATGCTATTTATAAATTAAAAGCTGTTGAGCACCCCAATTTAGAAATTGCTAACAGAGAAGTTTACCGAATGTTGACCGAAGGAATAAAGATAGAAGTTGAAAATGAAAAAGAATTAAGAGGAAAATTTGTTAGAGTGTTTGATTTTGAAAATCCTTTAAATAATGAGTTTTTAGTTGTTAATCAATTGACAATTCAAGGCATTGAAAAAGTGCGAAGACCAGACATTGTTGTTTTTATTAATGGAATCCCGGTTGCTATTTTTGAACTAAAAAACCCAAGAATCGAGGAAGCAACAATAGAAACAGCTTATGAACAATTACAAGAGTATAAAAAATACATCCCCGATATTTTTAAATATAACCAAATTTTAGTAATTAGTGATTTATCTGAAGCGAGATACGGAACAATTTCTGCTTCTTGGGAATGGTTTAAGAGGTGGCGAGGGATTAACGATAAAGATGAAAAATTAAAAGGAGTCTCAGAGCTTGAAGTGTTAATTAAGGGACTTTTCCAGAAATCTCGAATTTTGGATATTATTGAAAATTTTATTGTTTTTGAAGCAGACAGCGAAAAAGATGTTTCAAAATATACTAAGAAAATTTGCTTGTATCACCAATATTTTGGAGTTAACAAGGCAGTTGAATCAACTTTAAGAGCAATAAGACCTGATGGCGATAAAAAAATAGGTGTTTTGTGGCATACTCAAGGAAGCGGAAAAACGCTTTCTATGGTTTTTTATGTTAATAAAATCAAAAAAATTAAAGAACTTCAAAGCCCGACCATAATTTTTTTAACTGACAGAAACGATCTCGATAATCAGTTTTATAAGACTTTTTTAAGGTGTGGTTATGCAGTATTAGCCAAACAGGCTGAAAGTATTAGAGATCTTAAAGAGAAATTAAAAACAGCTGGTGGAGAATTAATTTTTACTACTATTCAGAAATTTTCTGGAGATTTTGAAGTGCTTTCAGAGAGGAGAAATATAATTGTGATTGCCGACGAGGCTCATCGTTCAGAATATGCTAAATTAGCTGCGAATGCAAGGAAGGCATTACCCAATGCTTCTTTTATGGGGATTACTGCGACGCCAATAGATATAAACAATAGAAGCACTCGATTAGTTTTTGGCGATTATATTGATATTTATTCAATGAGCCGTTCTGTAGAAGATGGAGCAACAGTGCCAATTTATTATGAGGGAAGATTAGTACCTTTACATTTAACCAATTATTTTATTGATGAAGAATTTGACGATTTAACCCAAGAGGTTGATTTTGAAGTTAAAGAAAGTTTGAAAAAGAAATTTGCAAGATTAGAACAGGCAATTTCAGTTCCTGACAGATTAGAAAAAATAGCTAAAGATATAGTTGAGCATTTTAATAACCGTGGTTTAAAAGGTAAAGCAATGGTAGCGACAATTAGTAGACAGGTGGCGGTTAAGATGTATAAATTAATTTCGAGCATTGAAAATGCACCAGAAGTAGCAGTTGTAATTTCAAATCCTGAAGATTTTAAAAATGACATTAAAAGCGAACTTCGAATTGAAGAAATAGAAAGAAGGTTTAGAAATCCCGATGATCCTTTACAAATAGTTGTTGTTTGTGATATGTGGCTTACTGGTTTTGATGTGCCGGCGCTCCATACAATTTATTTTGATAAACCTTTAAAAAATCACGGTTTGATGCAAGCAATCGCAAGAGTTAACAGAGTGTTTAAGGATAAAAAAGCTGGGCTGATTGTAGATTATATTGGGATTGCTGATGATTTAAAAAAAGCCTTGAGTATTTATGACACAGATGTTAGAAAAGAAGCAATGATTCCTCTTCAAGATATTATTAATAAAATGCTTGAAAAATATGATATTGTAAAATCAATGTTCCAAGGTGTCGATTATTCAAGATGGAAATATTTAGAAGGCGAGAAATTAGCAAAACTTTTACAACAAGCAGTAAATATAATTATTACCGATCCAAAAGATGGAACTTTAGACGAAGCAAGAAAAGAAAGATTTTTAAAAGAATCATTGCAATTGATTAAACTACATGCTTTTGTGATGCCTCATAAAGAAGCCTATGAAATTAAAGATGATTTAGATTTCTTCAAAGCAGTAAGAAGTCGGCTCACTAAAAATACACTCATTAGAAGAAATATTAATATTGAAGTTAGTTTAGAATCAACCATTAAAGAATTGGTTTCAAAAAGCATTACTGCCGAAGGAGTAATAGATATTCTTTCATTGAAGGAAAAAGGAAAATTAGAGGTTTCTATTCTGAATGAAAAATTTTTAGAAGAAGTTAGGAAAATTCAATATAAAAATTTAGCTATAGAAATTTTAAGAAAGCTGCTTTCTGATGAAATTAATTTAAGAAGACGGAAAAATGATATTCGTTATAAATCGTTAACTGAAATGCTCCAAAAGATCATTGAAGAATATGAAAATAGAATAATCAGTGCTTCTAAAGTTATTGAGCGTTTAATAGAACTTGCTAAAGAAATCAAAAAAGCCGACGAAGAGGCTAAAAAGATGGGTTTATCAGAAGAAGAATTAGCTTTTTATGACGCAATTATATCAAAGAGAGTAGATAAACAAGATGAAAAAATTAAAAAAATAGTGAAAGAATTAGTGAAATTAATAGAGAGAGATTTAACAATTGATTGGACAAATAATGAAATAATAAAAGCAAGAATCAGAAATAATATTCGTTTTTTGTTGTTAAAAAATCAATTTAAACCGAACGAAATAGACAATATTGTTGATTCAATTTTTAATCAAGCATTTTATTTATATAAAGATTACAATCAAAAAATAAT
>CALIVE010000057.1 GCA_938048445.1 Minisyncoccota bacterium
GGAAATGTTAATTTAAAGGAAGTTGCTGAAAGAACACCTGGTTTTTCTGGTGCTGATTTAGCTAATTTATGTAATGAAGCAGCAATCTTGGCAGCAAGAAAAAATAAAACTCAAATTGATCAAGAAGAGCTTTTAGCTGCAATTGAAAAAGTATTGTTGGGACCAGAAAGGAAATCGAAGGTTTATTCAAAAAAAGAAAAAATGGTAGCTGCTTATCATGAATCAGGGCATGCTCTTGTAGCCCACTATCTTCCCCATTCTTCACCCGTGCAAAAAATATCAATTATCGCTCGTTCAAAGGCAGGAGGCTATACTTTAAAAACTCCTATTGAGGAAAAATCTTTTCTTTTTAAAAAAGAATTTTTAGATGAGATTTCTGCAGCTTTAGGAGGTTATGCAGCTGAATTAATTGTTTTTAATGATATTTCTACAGGTGCAAGTTCTGATTTAAGAATTGCTACTGATTTAGCAAGAGAATTAGTTACTTCTTATGGAATGTCGGAAAAATTTGGACCAATTAGCTTAGGAAGGAAACAAGAAATCATTTATGGGTATAAGGAATATCTTGTTGAAAAAGATTATTCAGAAAAAACTGCAGAGGAAATAGACCAAGAAGTTCAAAGAATTTTAAAGGAATGCTTAGAAAGAGCTAAGAAAGTTCTTATTGTAAAAAGAGAGAAATTAGATAAAGTCGCGAAGGTTTTGATGAAAAAGGAGACCTTAGAGAAAAAGCATTTTGAAAGACTGGTTCAAGAACCAAAGGGGTCTTTTCAAGAAATTTAAACAGAAGGAACTTCTGAAGAAGGAGGAATATATCTTGTTGGTGTCATTTCTAAACCATAGGGTGGAACAACTTCAGCAGGAATATGGAAAAGGGAGGCTAATTCTTCAGTATTTAAAACAATTCTATTTTCTGAATAATCTGTATTCCATCTTCCCTTTAAATAAGCCCAAATCATTCTTTTTCGGAAAAATATTTTTTCATTATATAAAGATTTGAAATAAGTAAGAGGCCTATCAATTGAAGTGATAGTTTTTGTATCTCTAATGATACCATTAAGATCTTGCCTTTCAAAGATTTTAAAAGCACCCATCACTAAACCAACATTTCTATCTATTTTTTGATAAAAGATATCTTTTGTAGCTACATAACAAAATCTTAAAACACACCAATAACCTGGTTTTGAAATTTTTCTTTCAATTGCTTCAATCATTTCTCTTTCGCCAGGAGTAAGTTTCATCAAATCAAGTTGTTCTGTTTTTTGTTCTTCTTTACCAACTTTCCATTCAATAGGTTGGATCCAAACTAAAAATAAATTCTTAATAAACTCAAGAATATATTCTAAAGGTGATGGTTCTTTTGCTTCTTTTCTACCCATAATTTTATTAACTTCTTTTTTGCCTCGACTTGCCCACTCACGTCCAAATTCTTTATCATTAGGAGGAACCGGCATTGCCATTATTTGAATTACTATCCATTCTTTATCAGAAAGATAAGTAGCTCCTTCGGATAAAAGTGAAATTGGATCTATTCTTTGTTCTTCAGGTAATTTTTCCCAAATTTCATAAGTTTTTATAGGATAATAATCCTTAGGTGTTATTTTATCATCTTCTGTTTTAGTGAAAACAAATTCACATCCAAAAACATCAAAGGTTGGATTAGGAATTTTCCAAGGTAAATCTTTCAAAGGATCTTCAATTTCTTCAACTGAAGCTTCGGGATATTGAGCATAAATCCGGCTGGCTACAAAATCTTTCAAACCTTTTAAGCATCTAATAATAAATCTTAATTTTCCATTATGAGCATGGATTTCAAAAACATAAAAAGGTGGAGTAAAACCAAGCATAAACCTTGACCAAGGATCGCCACGTCTAAAAACAGCATGAAGTGAGTAAAATATTTCTTCCATCGAACGAGGAGATTTTTTAACATAAGGAGGAATTTTAATTTCTAAAAATGTCCATTGTAATCCACCTCGGTAACGATATCTTACTGTAATTAAATGCTTCTCTTTAACAATAAACCAAACTAATAGAGGGAGCAATATCCACCAAATGCTAAAAATAAACCCGAAGATGAATTTCAGAAAACTAATCATTTTTTAAATAAACTTTACCATTTTTCATTTTGAAATATTTATACAAATATAATTTAAATGTATTTAGAGAAACCTCTTTATGTTTTTTAATAAAGTCGTAAAGCTGATTTATTTCCATTTCTTTTTCTCTTTCCAAAATTTTCCTCATCAAATCAATAATGTGACCCTCTTCATAACCCCACTCTTTAAGCACATACTTTCCTTTGCCATATTTAACAAAACTTGGATCGTATAAAAGAATATTATGAATTGAATGAATATTATATTTCTTTTTCCAAGTTGATGCCAAAAGTTCATCTTCAATTTCACCAAGTTTTAATAATTTCTGGTAGATTTCATTGAAATGTAATGGTCTTTTTTCTATTTCAAATATTATCTTAATCTTATCATTTAATGAGCTGGGTGAAATTTTGAAATGCTTAAAATGACCATATTCATTTAAAGGATTTCTCTTAATAATTTTTGATATTTTTAGAAATTCTAAAATTTCCTCAATTGAAGGTTTAAAATTAAAATGATGTTTTATTTCCTTAGATATCATCTCTAAAAATTCTTCTTCCTTTAGCAAAGTATCTCTATTTTTAAGCAAACGAAGATGAATATGATTTAAAATCTTGAGACCCTTCTCAAAGAAATTTTTCTTAGTGCTCAAAAAAGAATCAAAAAATTTATCAGCTTTTTTATAATAAATTTTCTCAAAAATATAAAAGAATAACCTTAAAATATTTTTTTCTTTTTCTTCAATATCATAAATTTCAGTAAATTTTTTAAAAACAAAAACTTCTCTTTTGATCTTAAAATCGCCCAAGAAACTATCAACTGTTGGATAGAGGGTCTCTTCCAAAAAAGGGATTTGGAAAGATTTTGAAATAAGTTTCTTAAGGGCTTTCTCTTCGATTTGTCTTACTCTCTCTCTTGTGATTCCATATTCTTTACCTATTTTTTCTAAAGTCAAAGGTTGAGATTCTATACCAAATCTTTTTTTAATCACATCAACTTCTCGTGTTTCCAAATCACTTAATAACTCATCTAAGGTTTCGTAAATTTGATTTTTCATTTTTCCTCTGTGAGTAATTATACAATAAAAAATAAAGTTTTCGTGAAGAACAAGTGTATAGGAAAATTATTTGAAAATTTTGTATAATTTAAATTGAATTAACAGCGGCGGTAGTTCAGTGGTAGAACGTCTGCCTTCCAAGCAGAAGGTCGCGGGTTCGAATCCCGTCCGCCGCTCAATTTTTCAAAGTCGAATTAATTATTTTTTTATTAATGAATAACAATATTCCTCTTTTAGCAGGCTTGATTATTTTTCTTGCTTTATCTGCTTTATTTTTGAGTACGCCAATAAAACAAAAAATAACTTCTCAACCATTCCAAACTCAAGAAATTGAAGTCGGAACTTTACCACCCTTAGGAAACCCTCAAGCACCAATTAAAATTGTTGAATTTGCTGATTTCCTTTGCCCCTATTGTGCCTTAGCAGTTTTTGAACTTTATCCTCAATTGGAACCTTTTATTAATGAAGGAAAGGTAGCTGTATATTTTAGAGATTTTGTAGTTCATAATGAAGCTTCAATAGTTCACAATGCTGCAAGATGCGCTAATGAAGAAAATAAATTTTGGGAATTTAATAAAGAGGCCTTTAAAGAATTTTTAAATAGAAAAGAGATCTATAAAAAAGAAGTTTTAATTGATTTGGCAAAAAGTTTGGGCCTCAATATTGATGAGTTTAAAAAGTGTTTAGAAGAAAATAGATATGAAAACGAGATCCAAAAAGATTTTAATGATGCTATTAAGCTTGGTGTTAAAGGAACTCCAACTTTCTTTGTCAATGGTAGAAAGATTGAAGGATTAGATATAAATGGTGTTCTCTCAACAATCAAAAGTTTGGCAAAATAAAATACCGAATGGATTTCAAGAACTTAACAATAAATAAAATTAAAGAAATTTTTCAAGAAGTTGATTTAGAAGATTTTTATAGTGAGTATTTTGATTTTCTTAAAAAAGGAAATCAAGAAATACAAGCTTTTTTGTCTTTTACAGAAAATTTAGCTTTTGCAAGTATCAAAGAATTAAAAAATAAAAATAAAAATTTACCTCTTTGGGGAGTTCCAATTGCTATCAAAGACAATATTTTGGTAAAGGATGAAAGGTGCACTGCAGGATCGAAAATATTAGAAAATTACATTGCTCCTTATGATGCGACAGTGATTAAAAAAATAAAGGAAGCTGGAGCTATAATTGTTGGTAAAACAAATATGGATGAATTTGCTATGGGCTCATCAACAGAAAATTCAGCCTTTTTCCCAACATTTAATCCTTTTGATAAAAGTAGAGTTCCTGGAGGTTCGTCTGGTGGTTCAGCTGCTGTTGTTGGCAAAGGGTTAGTACCAATTGCCTTAGGTTCTGACACCGGAGGCTCAATAAGACAACCAGCAAGTTTTTGTGGAGTTTATGGATTAAAGCCTACTTATGGAGTAGTTTCCCGTTACGGGCTAATAGCAATGGCTTCTTCCTTAGATCAAATTGGACCTTTAGCAAAGGATTTAGATGATTTGATTTTACTTTTTGAAATAATTCGTGGAAAAGATGAATTAGACTCAACAAGTGTTGAATTCCCCAAAGAAAAAATTAGAAAATTTGAAATTAAAACAGTCGGGTTGCCTAAGGAATTTTTTGAAGACTTAGATAGTAATATTGCTAATTTAATTTTAAGTAGATTAAAAGAAACAAAAGTCACGCTTAAAGAAATATCACTAAAATATATTAGGTATGGCTTGCATTGTTATTATTTAATAATGCCAGCTGAGGTTAGCGCAAATTTAGCCAGATATGACGGTATAAGGTATGGCCAAACAGTAAAGGGGGAGTTATGGGAAATATACAAAAAAGCTCGAGGTGAATTTTTAGGCAAAGAAGTTAAAAGAAGAATAATTTTAGGAACTTTTGTTTTATCCCATGGTTATTACGAAGCTTATTATTTAAAGGCTCAAAAATTAAGAAGAGCTATTTTTGAAGATTTTCAAAAAGCATTTAAAGAAGTGGATTTAATAATTTCTCCGACTTCTCCTTGTTTACCCTTTAAATTAAATGAAAAAATAGAAGATCCTCTACAAATGTATCTTTCTGATATTTACACAATCCCTGTAAATTTAGCAGGATTACCAGCTTTAAATATTCCCATTGGATTTATTAATGACTTACCTGTTGGCATGCAAATTATTGGAAATTTATTTGACGAGTATAAGATTTTTGAGTTTGCAAAAATGTTTGAATAATGGAAGTATTACAAAGATTATTAGAAGTTTTTTCAAAAATAGCTGGTTTACTTTTTAATATACCTGAATTTCAAAAAATAAGGATTATTGTTTCCTTACTTGGTTTATTATTTTCTCTATCTTTGATTGGCTATTGGATTTACTTAGAAAGAAAATATCGCTATGGAATTGAGTGGTGGTCTTTTTTAATTAAATATTTCTTAGAAGCTTTTATTAAACCAGATTATTTTAAAAATGAATGGAAAAAAATTAGAGATATCTTTTTATCTGATCACCTTTTAGCTCTTAAAGAAACTTATCGATTTTTAGAAGAAGTAATCGATCTTTATGGTTATGAATCTGGCACTTTGAAAGAAAGATTTTTAAAAATTCCGAATCAAATATATACTGATAAAGAAAGATATAGCAAAGCTTTGGAAGCACTTGATCTTATTATCAAGAAGATAAAAAATGGTGAAAAAATAGAAATTAGCCAAAAAGAAGCTTTAGCTATTTTAAAAGAAATTGAATCGATGTTAAAAAACCTAATGGTTATTAGTCCTGAAGATCTTTGGGCAAGCTTCCAAGTTGAATGACGATAGTTAAAATTGTCCCTTGACGCCAGATCTTAAGAGTTACTTTATCTCCTACCCTTCTTGAAGTAATCTCTTGTGCTAAGGTATTTTGTAAAGTAATTTTCTTACCATCAACTTCTAAAATTATATCGCCTTCTTTAAGGCCAGCTCTTTCTGCAGGAGATCCAGGAATTACTGCTGGCTTTTTAGGATTATCAGAGTAAATATAAGCTCCATAATCATAAGGTAAATTAAATTTTTTCATTATTTCCTCAGTTACAAGTAAATATCTTACTCCCAAAAATGGCACTTCAATCTTACCCTTTGTAGTTAAATCTAAAATCATATTTTTGAGTCTATTGACTGGTATAGCAAAACCTATATTTTGAGCACCACTTACTATCGCTGTATTAATGCCAATAACCTCGCCTTTTAAATTTATAAGCGGACCACCAGAGTTTCCAGGGTTAATAGCAGCATCAGTCTGAATTAACCCTTCTAATCTTTGAACATAACCCTGATTATCAGTTGCAGTTATATTTCTTCTTAATCCAGAGACAACACCAACACTTACAGTATTTTGAAACTCTCCCAAAGCATTACCTATAGCTATAACTGTTTGACCTAATTTAAGTTTATTTGAATCTCCTAAGCGCAAATAAGGTAAATTATTAGCGTTTATTTTAATAATTGCTAAATCATCGACTGGATGCATAGCTACAACCTTGCCTTTAAATTTTCTTCCATCATTTAAATAAACCGTATATTCAGCATCCTTTTCATTAATTACATGTTTGTTAGTAGCAATTAATCCATCAGGGGAAATTATAAAACCTGTCCCTGCTCCTATTCGCCTTTTCTCAGTTCCTTTTTGACGATATTGGGGAATTTCAAATTCAAAAAAGAATTGACGAAATTCTGGCGGTAAATTAAATTCTTCAAAAGGATTAATATAATATCTTTCAAAAATAGGTACATCTTTACTAATAACAATACTAACAACTGCTGGAGATGTTTTTTCAACTATATCAGTAATTAACTTTTCATAATCAGCTACAGGTTTATATTCAGGTACTTGTTGGAAAATTGTCTCTGGAGTTTCTAATTTTATTTTAGGAGTTTGTTGTCTTTCTAAAATAATATTTTTAAGAGCTTGGATAAAGTTTTGAAGATTGAGGTTTCCTTGAGCTGTAACAAAATTTAAGGAAATCAAAAAAGCTAATAAAGAAATACAAATAATTATTCCTAAAAATAAATTTTTTGTTAATCTCATTTCTAAAAAATTATATTAAAAGTTAAGGTCAAAAGGAAGAGTTATGAAGTTCTGGTTTTAAAGAGTGATTTTTTGAAAAATAAATTTCCATTATTTCTCTATAGAGCGGTAAAGTAGCCACTGAACCTATGGGGACTTCTTCAATAAAAACTACTAAGACTATTTCCGGCTTTTCATAGGGTGCATAACCTGTAAAAAAAGCATTTAATTTCTTTTTCCCAAAAATTTCAGGTGTACCACTTTTGCCAGCAATCGGAAGATCAGCCAATATTTTAGCTGTTCCTTGAGTTACTGTCATCCTCATTCCTTCTTGAACTATTTTTAAGTTTTCTGAATTGACTAAATTTTCTTTTATTATTTTTGGATGGTTTTTAAAGATAATTTGGCCTTTATAATCTACGATTTCTTTAACTAAATAAGGCCTTACTAATTTATTTGTAGCTAAGGCTGAAGTAAAAACAGCAATTTGAAGAGGTGTAACTAAAATATCACCCTGCCCAATACTTATATTATATGTATCACCCAAACGCCAATTAGGATCTATTTTATTTTGCTTTTTAGTTTCTGGTGTAGGTATAAAACCATCTTTTTCACCAATTAAATCTATACCTGTTTTTCTACCTAATCCAAATAATTCTAAATATTTTTTAATTCGATAAATCCCAAGCCCTTGTTGATCTCCATAACCACCTCCAATTGTGTAAAAATAGATATTGACTGAATTTGCAATTGCTTCTTTCATATTCACCCATCCATGGACTTTCCAATCTCTAAAAACCGAATAAGTACCAGGAAAATAGGGATTAGGTATTCTCAACTCTCCAGATGAATATATTTTTTTATTGGGATCAATAATTTTTTCTTCTAAGGCACCAATAGCAATTAGTGGTTTGATAACAGATCCTGGAGAATAAAGACCAGAAATTATTCTATTAAATAAGGGATTAAATGGATTTTCTAAAACTTCTTCTAGCTTCTTTCTTTCTTTAGTAAAAATATTAATATCGAAACTGGGGTAAGATATCATTGCTAAAATCTCGCCGGTATTTGGATTCATAGCAATAAGTCCTCCCTTTTTATAACCATTTTCTTTCATATATCTTTTCATTGCCTCATAGGCTTTTTTCTGAAAATCATAATCAATAGTTAAAACTAAGTAATTCCCAATAATTGGTTCTTTTTTTTCTGATATTTTAACTATATTTAATTTAGCATCTTTAACAAACTTTATCGTGCCATTTGTACCCCTTAAAAATCTATTGTAACTTTTTTCAATCCCCATTTTCCCAATATATTCATGCTCTTTGACTTTATATTTAGCTACCTCTTCTTTATCAGGAAGCCCTAAATATCCTATCAAATTACTAAATTCTTCTTGAAAATTACATTTTCTTTGAAAAGTATTAAGAACCATTAATTCTAAAAAATTAGGGAATTTGATAAGAAATTTTAAAGCTATTTCCTTTGGCAAATTTTTAACATATAAATTATTCCCAGAAATTTCGTAATCTAAATTGTAAATTGAAATTATATTTTCAATCTCATTTAAAGTAGATTCTGAAAGCTTATTGAGATCAGCTATCAAATCAAAAGAGGCTTCGTTTTCACAAAGGATTTTTTTATTACGGTCCAAAATTAATCCCCGTGGTGCAGGAAGAGTTACTTCTAAAATTTGATTCCCTTCTGCTGCTAAAATCCATCTTTTATGTTCAAAAACAGCAATTTTTAAAAAATAGATACCATAGATGAATAGGATTATAAAAAAAATCCAAAACAAAAAAGATGGTAATTTAAGAAACTTAAAATAAAACTCACCCTTTTCTTTTATTATTTCTTCATCTATCCACTCCATTTAAAAGAAAATCCGATGTACAAAAATTATAAAAGTAGAAACAATTATATTGATAATTAGGATATTGATAAAAATATTAATATTATACAATTTTAAAAAATAAAAAAAGCAGATTAAATAAACTATTTGCATTAAAACATTTAAGAAAAAAATTGAATTTTTAGTCTCTAAATTAAAAATCCTTTTTAAAAGAGTGATAAAAAGAAAAAAACTACCTAAAATTAAGCCTGTCAAGCCTAAATAGAGATGAAAAAATAAATCATAGAGTATAGATGAAAAAATAAAAGTAAGAAAAAAATTTTTGTCAGCTTTTAAGAAAAAAATTAGAAGAAATGGAAAGATAAAAAATAATGTAGGTTGAAATAAAATTTTTATTAAAAAATCAATGGCTACTAAAAAAATAGCGGTCATTGAACGATAATGAATTTATCTGATTCGAAATTCCCTAAAGGAACAACATAAATTTTCTGACTTGTACCTAAGTGTTCTATCTTAAAAACTTCGCCAACTAAAAAATCCTTTGGAAACAAGTCATCCCTACCCGCAGTTAAAAGTAAATTTCCTGTTTTAATCTTTGTTTGAGGATCAACAAAATTAACTTCGATATAACCTAAACCTGTAGTTTTGGCTAAACCAATATTTTTACCCTCTAAGTTACCAATATTAAATTGAAGATCAGGATAATTTAAAGAAATTATCTCTAAATAATTATTTTTATAAACTTTTCGGACTTTACCAATCAGTACCCAATTTTCATCAATAACTATTGCTCCTTCTTTAACCTGCTTATCTGCAGAAGCATAAATAATTCCCAGTTGTGAAAAAAGGTTTTTTGCTTCAACAGAATTAGGATATCTTTGTTTAATCAATTCAACTGATTTCAAAAATAAGCTTTCTTTTTCAGCTAGTTTTAGTTGTGCCAATTGTTTCAACAGTTCATAATATTTTGCTTTATAATCATCCTGTTTTTCAAAAAAAACTGCAGATTTGATTTTTTCTAAAATATTTCGAGATATTTCTTTTACTTTAAGAAAATTTAAAAACCCTTTTTCATATTCTTCAGCCAAAGCTTTATTAAAATTTCCGAGAAAAACTAAAAACAATAAAATTAAAACCAGAATAAATTTTTTTTCAAAATTTTTCATCTTAATAAAATTTTAATAAAGTTTAATTCAAACACAAATTCTTGTAATAGGTGAAGTTTTCAAGAATTTTACCTAAACCAAGAACCACAGAATGTAAAGGATTTTCTAATAAATTTATCCTAACATTCAATTCTTTTGCTAAATACTCTTCTAAACCCTTAATCAGACTACCACCACCAGTTAGGTAAATTCCATTATTTACAATATCGCCTATGAGATCAGCTGGAGTTGAATTTAAAATTTCTTTAATCTCATCTACTAAATCTTCTAAATTAGTTGCAATTGCCTCCCTTAAATCTTGACTTGAAACAACTACTTCTTTGGGCAAAGTAGTAATAGCATCCCTTCCTTTTAAGGTATAAAAATTATTTTTGCCCACTATTGAACCTATCGATATTTTTGCTTCTTCAATTTGACTTTCACCAACAATTAAGTTATATCTCAGCCTCACATAATTTAAAAAACTTTGATTAAATCTATCGCCGGCAATTTTAATGCTTTTCCCAATAACAATCCCACCTAAGGAAATAACTGCTATTTCTGTTGTCCCCCCGCCAATATCAACAATCATTAAGCCATTACTGGTATTAACTTCTAAATTTCCTCCCAAAGCTGCAGCTAAGGGTTGTTCAATTAAATAAACTTTTTTACATCCTACAGAAAGACCTGCTTCAATAACTCCTCTCATCTGAACTTCAGTAAGATTAAGAGGAATTCCAATAACAGCAATTGGTTTTAAAAAAGAAATGTATTCTTTTTTTAAAGTCTCTAAAATTTTACTTAGATAAGCTTGAGTTGCTTCAAAATCAGTAACTACTCCAAAATTTATTGGCTTAACAACGCTAATATTTTGAGGAGCTCGACCCATCATTTTTTTAGCCATTTCTCCAATAGCTATTATCGTCTGATTTCTTTTATCAAAAGCAATTACTGAAGGTTCTTCAAAAATTATTCCTCGATTTTTAAGATAAACTAAAGTATTGGAGGTTCCCAAATCAATACCTAATTGTAATTGAAGGGAAATTTTTGCCATTATTTTAAAATTTTTAACAGCTGGGCAAGATTAATCTGTTTATAATACTTCCAATTTCTTTTCTTGAAATCAAATTTTTTATATTTTAGATAATTTTCTCCAATAACAATTTTATAAGGAATTCCTATTAAATCACTTTCAACTAATTTTTCTCCAGGACTTACATTTTCTCTTTCATCAAATAAAACTTCAATATTTTCTTTATTAAGTTTTTCGTAAAGTTCATAACTAATTTTTTTTATTTTTTGATTTTTCTTCTCATCTTTCAAATAAATAGAAATCAAATGGACTTTAAATGGAGCTACTTCTTCTGGCCAGATAATTCCTTTTTCATCATTATAAACCTCAACAATAGCACCCATAAGTCGAGTTACTCCAATTCCATAACAACCAGCATAAACAAGTTTTTCCTTATTATCTTTGTCAATATATCTTACATCAAAGGCTTCAGAAAATTTTGTCCCTAAATTAAATGTATTTCCAACTTCTATTGTTTTTAATTCTTGTAGTTCTTTTTTACACTGTTTACATTTTCTTTCTTTCATTATCTCTTTATTCCAAGCAATTCTACAATTTGAACAATAATAAATAGTATCTTCTCCTGCTGGAGTAGGAACTTGGAATTCTGTTGAAAAGGGAGAAAAGGTCCCTCCTGAAGCATAAGTTTCAATTGCATCTAAGCCGCATCTTTTAAAAATTTTTAAATATACCTTATCAACAATTTTTTTAAATTTTTCAACCTCTTCATTGTTCCGATGAAAGGAATATAAATCTTTCATTATGAATTCTCTGTTTCTCAATAATCCTGATTTAACTCGAAGCTCATCTCTGTATTTTGTATGAATTTGATAAAGTGCTATTGGCAGATCTTTGTAAGAACTTATTAATTTTTTAACTAAAGGAAAAATTATCTCTTCATGGGTTGGTGCTAAGGAATATTCAGAACCTGTTTGACTTTGGGTTTTAAAGAGAACATCAAATTTTTGCCATCGTCCAGTTTTTTCCCAATATTCTTTTGGATGAAGATTTGTCAATAATAATTCCTGGCATCCTATCTTATTAAGTTCTTCTCTAATAATATTTTCAATCTTTTGAATAACTCTCAAACCCAATGGAAGAAGATTATATATTCCTGATGAAACTTTCTCAACAAATCCAGCTTTAATTAAAAGAATTGCATTTCTTGCTTCTTCATCAGAAGGATTTTCTTTATAAGTTTTATAAGCAACTTTGCTTTGTAACATTACAATATTATACCTACAATACTTTCAATTATCAACTATATCAGCATTAGTTTATGTTTTACCCGAATTATTAACGAATATACTACCCGAATGGGGAACGAATAGGTTGCCCGAATTATTACCGAATATATTACCCGAATAATAACCGAATAGGTTACCCGAATTAAGACCGAATATATTGCCGAATGATGACTGAATAAAATTTATCCGCGTAAATCAGTGTATATATCCGCGTAAATCTGTGTAGAAATCTGCGTTAATCAGTGGTTTACCCGAATAATAACCGAATAGATTACCCGAATGAAACCCGAATATACTACCCGAATGAAATACTGAATAAGTTACCCGAATAAAAATCAAATATATATCCGCGTTAATCTGTGTCCTTATTCGCGTAATCCGTGGCGTACCCGAATATTTACCGAATAAGTTACCCGAATTTTTACCGAATGGTATGTCTGCGGAAGTCTGCGTGTAGTTCGCATAAGTTCGCGGTTATCAAAGTTCGCATAGGTTCGCGGGCTTTATTTTTACAGAAGTCTACGGTAGTCTGCGTTCCGTCTGCGGCAGTCTGCGTTCAATCTGTGGTAGTCTCTTTGCATTTATTTAAGCTGTAGGAGAATATTCGAAAGCACTTGAAGGAGCAATTTTAAATCTTCATCTTTTAATGTCTGTTTCATCCGTGGTGCTGGTGGGAAATGCTTATCTATATCTCTTGGCAGTATAAATTCATAATCTAATTTTTCAGAATATTGATAGGTAGTTGGTTGATATACCCAT
>CALIVE010000058.1 GCA_938048445.1 Minisyncoccota bacterium
AATTTTTAAAAACTAATATGAATAAAAAATTTTCTTTGGTAATTATTGGAATAATAATTGTTGTCTTAATTGTTGGAGGATATTTTGTTTTCTCTAAGAGAGAGAAAAAGCCAAGCGAATATCAAGTTCCTAAAGAATATGAAGTGCCGAAGAAAGAGGGAAAAGAATATTTTTATAAAATAAAAGGAATTGGCTTTAAAAAGGAGGCATGGGCAGAGTATAAAATAGAAGGTTATGGAGTGAAATTTTACGGAGAAAAAGAAGAAAAATCGATTGGGAAGATATTGGTGAAAATAATTTCTTTACCAATTAAAGGGAAAGAATATTATGGAATTGAAATGGATGGGTTAAAAGATTCTCCATTCGAAAACATAATCTTTGCAATGCTTTTTGCCAAGGACGGCCAAGGAAGTTATTATTTAATGAAGCAAAAGAAAGCACCAACCCTTTGTTTGACTTCAGCGCCGAGCGAAGGAGAAATACCAGAATATTTTGATAAGAATAATTTAGAGTCAGAATATAAAGTTGATTTGTCAACCTGGAATTTTGTTGGCGAAGAAGAAATGACTTTGGAATCTGGAAAGAAAATTAAAGTTTTAAAGTTTAAAATGGAAGGAGGAGCTTATGGCTCTCGCGACCTCTGGCTTTCTCCAGATGTTCCAATTTATTTGGTATTGAATAGAGAAACTATTGAAGGTAAAAGTCGCTCAATCACCTTGACTAATTTTGGCTTAGATGGTGGTTTACCCAATTTCACTGATGAAGATCTTAAAGCCTGCGAAAAAGAATCACCAGTTAGCTTTCCACTTCCTCCAGAAGCTTCAAAATTTTTCTGTCAAACTGATGCAGATTGTGCTTGTGGGGTAGACAAACAAACAGGCCAATGTGCCTTTGGCAACAAAAATTTTATTGATACTTCAAAGCAATGTCCTGATTTTTGTACTGGATTTGCAGGCCAGTTCAGGATAAAATGTGTTGCTAATGTTTGTCAGCCAGTTCCTGTAAGATAAACAAAGATAAAAAGTTTCCAAAAAATATGAAAAAGATATTTTTTATAATCCTATTAGTTTTATTGATTGTTTTGGTTGGATTTTTTGGATTAAAAAGTCAAAGATTATCAAAAGAAAAACCACCAGAGACTGGCGAAACTCCTTCGGTTCCTCAAAAAATTTCTCTTTCGGTTTTGGATGTTTATTTATCAGAAAGCGAAGACCCAAGCACTGTTTATTTGAATATGAGAGTGAAATGGCAGCCAGCCAAAGGAATAGGAGCGCCATCTTGTGATATTTATTTTCCAGCCCAAGAAGGAATGGAGCAGGGAATAGGTCCGATCGAAAATGGTTGTAATTTTGTCGTCCCTTTGAATGATAAAGAAGATGCTCCAGTTAAAGAAGCTATTTTAAAAGAAGAGATTGCCAGGAGTTACTATCCAGATCATGTTGCTCCAGAATTTGGGAAAGAATATTTTGCCAAAATTAAATTTTATTGGTCTTTTGGAAATCTTCAAGAATGGGAAGGAAAAGTAGGTTGGAAGAAAAGTTCTAATGAAAAGAAAGAAGTTCCAATGACAAAGGGAACCACGAGTGGCACTGGCCAAGCAACTGTTTCTTTTTCTGCTAGACCTTCTATGCCCTCTTGGGAAGAAGAGCTTCATAATGAATGGGTGCCCTCTTTTCAATGTAGCGTCATTTGGGGATATCGTGTTTTAGTCAACAATAATTTTTATGGTGATTTTCCAGCAGTTTACACTCCTGTTGCTGCTAATGCCTATATTTTAACCGATCCTCAAAGCATCACTTTGCGACTTTCTCCTGGCACTTATTATGTTGAAATTTTTCCTTTAGGTATTTTTTACAGTCCAAATTTAGTGACAACTGATGGCAGGCGCTATGCTTTCAAAAAAACTAGTCCTGATATCTTTTTGTGGGCTTGGATAGACAATAAAGGCAATCCAACCAGTCCCTGGCAGTCCCTTTCTGAAATTCCTAAAAGCTATGGCAGTATTAGTTGGCCGGGATATTATTTTATTAATCGAGCAGTTTTTTCCAATTGGGTAGAAGTGAAAACAACAGGCGGCGGTGGCGGAGGTGGCGGTGGATTGTTCCAGTAGTGAGGGTTGTTCTTCAAATTCCACTTTTTCGCCACATTTTAAGGAATATAACAAGGTGACAGGCACCGAAAAGAGGGAGTTTAAAACCCGCATCAAATCTATCAAATAAGCCAAATTTTTAAAAATGGCAAAAATTTGAATAAACTATAGGGATTAGAAAATTTACAGCTGGATTTTTTAAAAAAATTAAATTAAAATCAGTAAGAAGGCTGATTTTTAATTTTGATAAAAATGAAAAAATGGTTTTATTTTAATTAATAAGCCAGCAGGAATTTTTCAGATGGTGACAGGCACCGAAAAGTGGGGCCAATTCACAAGCGCAAATGCTCGACGAAAAGGATCAAGGAACACTAGTAGTTTATATTCCGCCAAAGGGTGAAGCAAGATATAAAACTTGGTTTAGCGGTGGAACATTAGGTAAAGCAGAAGCAAAAAATAAATAAAAAGAATTTGCCGCCAAAGAAAAAAATCAGTTATGATTTTCCTTGCGGGCTATCGCCCGCGAAAAACTTGAAATCATCCTATTTCTAACGAACTAAAGTAGGATTGAAAATTAAAGGATAGAAATTTTCTATCTATTGGAAGAGAGAGGTTTTTGAGAATGTAAGGTTTTTAAAATATTTTTTAGTTGGTTTTTGATGACGAAATTTTGATTGGTTTGGGCAGAGGGTTTTGCAGTTTTAAATATTTTTTTGGCATAATTTTTTTAGTAGGAATTTATATTATAAAATATAAAAGAAGATGAAAAAAATTTTGTATATCGTAATAATTATTTTTATTCTTTTGACAATTTTTAGTATTTCTCAGGAGAAGAAAAAGCCTGTTTTGTTAGAGCCATCAAGATTAGATGATAATTTTTCAAAAGAATACATCTCTAATGTTCAAAAATGGGGAGTCAAAACTATTAATTTAGGAGAAACAAAAAGAATTACTCAAACAGCCTCTTTTGTTGATGAAAACTCTCCTTTTTATTTAATAATTGAAGAATTTAGTGAGGGCCAAAATTTTAATTTACCGGTTGGGAAATTTGAAACTGGCAAAGAGAATAAAATTATTTATTTAAAAGCAAAACTTGAAAAGAAAGAAGGAGAGCTGGGTTTGATGCCTGATTTAATCAAGTATCGAATTGTTGGCAGAGCTTGCAATCTTGAAAAGAAAATTTGTTATGAAAGTTGGGATAGACAAGATCCAAAAATAGAAGATTTTGAAAAAGAGAAGAAGAAAAATTTAAATTTAAGGTATTACTATGTTTTGGCAACAATTCCAAAAGATGAAAAAATTGACGCGATAGTTTTATCTCATTTATCATTTACTGGAGGTGGCTTTCCACCTTTAGGATTAGTGTCATCTCAAACTTACGATATCCCATTCTTTCAATTTAAATTAAAATAAATTTTTTCAGGGTTTAGATTAAAATGGTGCCAGACACCGAAAAGTGGAGCCAAAAAAGACATTGAGACAAGCCTTGATAATTTTGAGACTTTCAAACTCAATATGAAATAGGGAGCTATTCGCTTGACTATGTAAAGTATTGTAAAGTATAATAATATTATGCGATATTATAAAATTGATTTTGATGAAAAAACGGGAGAAATTATAGAAATTCCTGTAGAAGATGATAGGGAAAGTTTTGTATTTTCTACTACAACAAATGTGCCGATAGAGAAACTTAAACAGAAGAAAGATGAAAATAAAGATGAAAAACAAACAGAAGAAAAAATAACAAAAATTAAAAAAAATAAAGAAATTAACAGATCTATTTATTCTCCAGAGAAATGTGATAGATGGAAATGTGAAAAATGTGGTAAAGTTACAGATAGTCTATTTTTAGACAAAAAGACTAGTAAATGGATCTGTTTTGACTGTAAATTTAAAAATATGGACCCGATTGAACAGAAAAAGGAATTTGAACGATTGATAAAAATTATTAGATACTCTAAATATAAAAAAGATGAATAAAAAAGAGTTCTTAATTCAGATGGTGCCAGGCACCGAAAAGTGGGCTACTGTTACCTTCATTTAAAAGAAAATGCTAAAGACATTGAAGTGAAAGATTTATCTCAATTATTTGAAGAATAAAAATATTTTTTATCTAAAATAAAGTTAAAAATTGGCTTGCCAAAGCCGATTTTTTGTGGGAAAATGAAAAAAGATATTGGGAAATGAGCTTTAATGGAATATTAAAACAAAAGATAAAAAATTGGCGAGAAGACGATTACAAATCTGATTATTCAACAATTGGAGAAATTTTCGAATTTAATTTTTTAGATTCAGAAAAACAGAATTTAAGATATTTAAGAAAAGCGCAGTTTGAAGCACTGGAAACTTATTGGTATTTAAGGTTAATAGAAAACACTCCCCGTGTTTTTGATTTATATAAAAAATATTTTCGAGATAAAGCCTTATTAGATTCTTTAAATATAAAACTCACACCAGAAGATTTAGAAAAAATTGCTTTTTTAAATGGTGGAGGAGTAGAAACTGTGTTTAAGAAAATAGAAGAAGACAATAATTTCGTCAAAAAATATCATCTCGAGGGTCTACGGGAGTCATTATTTTTGCCTTATCCTAGTTATATCTTAGCTTTAGCAATGGGAGCAGGGAAGACAGTCTTGATCGGTTCTATTATTGCCACCGAATTTGCGATGGCACTTGAATATGCAGATGGTCCATTTGTGAAAAATGCTTTAGTTTTTGCTCCGGGCAAAACAATTTTAGGTGCCTTAAAAGAGATTTCCGATATTCCTTATGAAAAAATTTTACCTCCAAGGTTATATAAACGATTTATTAGTACTGTAAAAATTACTTATACCCGAGATGGAGAAAAAGATATCCCTATAATTAAAGGTAGTAGTTTTAATGTAATAGTTACTAATACAGAAAAAATTAGAATCCAAAAACAAAGTATCCCTAAAAATCTATTACAAGGTATTTTATTTAACAAAGAAAAAGAAGATGAAATTAAAGAAGCAGTTGCTAACCAGCGACTTCAAACCATTGCCTCTCTCCCAAATTTAGGTATTTTTTCAGATGAAGCCCATCATACCTATGGCCAAGCATTAGCCAAGGATTTAAAAAGAGTTAGACAAACAGTTAATTATTTAGCGGAAAATACAAATGTTTTAGTAGTTGTCAATACCACCGGCACGCCTTATTTTAAAGGGCAAATTCTTAAAGATGTTGTTTATTGGTATGGATTATCTCAGGGGATTAAAGATGGTATATTAAAAGAAGTGCGTGGAAATATTGTGGCTTATCCGGAAGTTTCTAATGAAAAATTTTTAGAAGATGTTGTTTCTGATTTTTTAAAAAATTATAAAGATGTAAAAATTTATGATGGCAGTCCAGCTAAATTAGCAATCTATTTTCCTCAAATCAAAGATTTGGAATCAGTCAAACCAATTGTTGAGAGAACTGTTATTAAATATGGCTTAGACCCTTCGGTTGTGCTTGAAGTTCATAATGCGTCGCCCGATGACATAAAAGATTTATTTGACAATAGAATAAATGATCCATCTCTTCCTTATCGCATCTT
>CALIVE010000059.1 GCA_938048445.1 Minisyncoccota bacterium
ATTGATAAAAGTTCCTTAAAATTAAGGCTTTTATTCATAGATAAAATTTTAAAGCATAAAATACAAAATTTAATTTAAATAGTAAGTTTTAAAGCTAATTTAAACATATTTTTGTTTTTAATTTTTATTATAATTTATCTACATGAAACTTTATATCGTCCCAACGCCAATTGGCAATTTGGAAGATATTACTTTAAGAGCTTTAGAAGTTTTAAAATCTGTAAATTACATTGTTTGCGAGGACACTAGAAGAACAAAAATTTTGCTTGATCATTATGAAAGATGTTTATCTTGAACCAGACAAGAAAATTTTTCTAAATCTTTCAGGTAAAGTTTTTAAAATATGAGCATTAACAACCGCGTTATCAATTGAAGTGGTGATTTCAAAAGTTACTAATCCAATGATAGTAAAATCCACTGGATTATTTTGAGAGTATTATGATCTCTTAAATGCTTTTTTACAAAGAGATTATTTTTTCACAAAAAGATTGAAGAACTTCTGCTTCCTCTTTCAGTTTTTTAATAATTTCTAATCTTACTCCACTTTTTTGGGCAATTTCTTCAATTGAATATAAAAGGAAATCTTGTAATAAAATAACATTAGCTTCAATTAATTTTTTAAAAATTTGAGGATTGCCGCGGGTTAAGACAGTAATTGGATATAAAAACTTAGTTTCAATGAGATTTTCTAATGATTCATTCTTAGGATATTTCCAGGCAGTAACTTTTATATTTCGGCATTCAGCAAAAATAATAGCTTCTGAGGTTATTTTAGTATTAGTGAATAACCAAGGTTTTAAATCTGGATACTTTTCCTTAATATCAAGATATCTTCCAAAAACATATAAAGCTGTTTTTAAATCTGATTTCGTCCCACTTTTTTGATGATACTTACATTCAATAATATACCTTTCTCCATTCTTAATTGCTAAAACATCAATTTCATAACTTAAACATTTTCCATCAATCCAAACATTAATAAAAGTTTCAAAACCATAATGAGCCAAAATTTTTCCAACATATCTTTCAAAGGGATAACCCGTTGGTCCCAATCTGTAAATGGCTTGTTTAAGATTATAGCGGGTTGCTAAAGCTAAATCTAATTTTTGGAGCTCCTTTAAAGTTAATTTATAAAGTTCGTCACTTCTAATTTCATCTGGTAGTTTATCTATTAGTCTTTTACAGATTTTTAAAGTTTCTTCTTTATCTAAACCAAGCTTTAATAAATTATTACAAAACTTCTCTTCATCAAAAAATTCTTTTTGGCCATCTTTTTTAATAACAATCTTCTGCATTTAGAAATATTATTTTAAAGAATTTTCATTTTTAATGATTTAAATAGGTGGATAACTTCTTCAAATGTTAAATTCCTTGGTTTTTTATCAGCAAAATTTTCATCAAAGTAAAAATCTTTGAGATTATTTTTAATATTTTTATTTGGAGCTTTAAATAATAACTTTAAAAAATTTTCATAATCATCTATTTCATTAATTAAAGGTTTTTTATAAAAATCGAATTTTAATGCAATTGAATCTACCTTAGGTTGAGGTCGGAAATACTTCTTTTTTATTATTAAGATTTTTTTAACTTCGCACCAAATTTTTATCCAGGAATGAAGAAAATTATTTCCATTTTTAGCTAAAATTTTTTCTCCATATTCTTTCTGCAAGGTCAAAAGAGCAACCTTAGGATAATTTTTTATCGAAAAAATTTTTCTTATTATTAAACCAGTAATAGAATAGGGAATATTTCCGACAAGGATATAGTTGTGTTTATATTTTTCTAAATTACTTTTTAAAAAATCTTCATTTTTTACCTCTATCCCTTCAAATTTTGTTTTTAATACTTCTGCCAATTTTGGATCAATTTCATAAACAATTAATTTTTTAGCTAAAGTTAAAAATTGAGTAAGTTCTCCATGGCCTCCGCCTATTTCAATTATTGTTTCATTGTGGATATCTCCTAAGGAGGTAGCTAAAATTCTTAAAATTTTTATATTTTTTAAAAAGTGTTGCCCAAGTTTTTTCCTCTTGATTTCTCTTTTCATGTTATAATTATATTAATTGGTCGAAATTTGAAAATTGAAACAAAAATTAGTAAACGATTTTTATTTTTTATCTTTATTTTAATTTTTTCCTTCCAATTTTTTTACAAAAAAGTAAACTTTAAACTTGTGGATGTTGAAGAAAAGAAAAGATTTTCTACTGAAGAAAAAATTTTTGAATTTAGTAACCAACAAAAAAATCAAATCTTGCCTGACCAAGAACCTGAAGCATCAGTTTTTTTGGCAATCAATTTGAATTCTAAAATAGAAAATAAAGAGATAATAACCTCAAAGGAACAAGAAAAAATAGTAAAAGAAGTTGTTTTGCCAAAGAAAAAAGGATTTACTTATGTTGTTAAAAAAGGAGATTCTTTAGAAAAAATAGCCAAAAAATTTGGAATAAAAAAAGAGGATTTAATTGCACTTAATCAAATCCAAAATGAAAATAATATAAAGATAGGACAAAAACTTCTTATTCCTTCAGAAAAAATTCGGCCTGTAGCTAAAATTACTACAAATGTTAATTTAAAGCCTGTTTTTGTAAATGCTTTAACTTCTGTCGGAAAATTACTAGTCCCTGTTTCTGGAATTAATCAAAGAAGAATCCATTCTAACAATGGAGTTGATATTTCGGCTGAATGCGGTTCTCCTGTATATTCTGCTGATTCTGGGATTGTTATTGAATCATATGATGGCTGGAATGGAGGATATGGTAATTACATTGTTAT
>CALIVE010000060.1 GCA_938048445.1 Minisyncoccota bacterium
AAAACTACTTGGAGCAGGAGGTGGTGGTTTTATGTTATTTTTCGCTCCGCCAGAATTGCATCATAAAATAAAACAAGAAATAAGTGGACTTTTTGTTCCATTTAAATTTGAAAACCAAGGTAGCCAAGTAATTGTTTATCAAGAATAATAATTAATTAAAAAGGAGAAAAATGGATATGATAACGAAATTAGAAAAAAAAGCAAAAGAATTAAGAAAGAAAGTGCTTGAAATGTGTATAAAAGCGGGAACAGGTCATGTAACTTCTTCTTTTTCCTGTGTTGAAATTCTTGTTGCTCTTTATTATGGAGGGATATTGAAATATAAAGTAGAAAATCCTAAATGGGAAGAAAGAGATAGATTTATTTTAAGTAAAGGTCAGGCAAGTCCAATATTATATGTAATTTTAGCAGACCTTGGGTTTTTCCCTTCTTCTGCTTGTGATAAATTTTGCTGCTTTGACGGAATGTTTGGAGTCCATTTACAAAATGATGTTCCTGGCGTTGAAATAACAACAGGTTCTCTTGGACATGGGCTTGGAATTGGTGCAGGAATGGCTTATATAGGCAAAAAAGAAGAAAAAAACTGGTTTGTTTTTGTTTTATTAGGAGATGGTGAGTTGTATGAAGGTTCTATCTGGGAATCAGCACTTTTTGCTTCTCACCATAAACTAAATAATCTTATCGCAATTGTTGACAGAAATTGGTTATGTGTTACTGATTTTACAGAAAATATTGTTAAACTTGAACCACTTGAAGAAAAATGGAAAAGTTATGGATGGGAAACAAGAAGAATAAATGGTCATAATTTTGAAGAAATCTTTAATTCCCTTAAAGATATTAAAAACAGAAAAAATGAAAAACCACTTGTTATAATTGCTAATACAATTAAAGGAAAGGGTATTTCATTTATGGAAAATCAAATTTTATGGCATGGCATAGCCCCAAAAGGAAAAGAAGCAGAAAAAGCAATAAAGGAGTTATCCAATGAAAAGTAATTTTAGAAACAAAACTATGAGGGATTCTTTTTTTGATTCACTTTATAAAATTGCAAAAAAAGATAAAAATGTTTATTTAATAACTGCAGATATGGGAGCACCTTCTCTTGATAAATATAGAGTTGATTTAAAAGGTCAGTTTATAAATGTTGGTATTGCTGAAGAAAATATGGTGCTTATAGCAACAGGACTTTCTCTTTGTGGGAAAAAAGTTTATATTTATGCTATTATGCCATTTGTTACAGCAAGATGTTATGAGATGTTGAAAGTTGATTTATCTCTGATGAATATTCCTGTAACTGCTATTGGAGTTGGTGCAGGATTTGGATATGACGATTCAGGTCCAACACATCATTCAACAGAGGACATATCAATAATGAGGGCTCTACCAAATTTTTATATTTTTTCACCTTCTGATAGTTTAATGGCATATAAACTTGCTGAAATGACTTATAAATTGAAATTCCCTTCTTATGTGCGTTTAGATAGAAAAGTCCTTCCATTAATATATAATAAAAATGATGACTTTTCAGATGGACTTTCTGTTTTAAAAAATGGTAAAGATTTTTATATTATTGGAACAGGAAATATGACCCATAGAGCAATTGAAGTTGCGGAAGAACTTGAAAAATTTAATATAAATGTAGGTGTTATTGACCTTTATAGAATAAAACCTATTAATGCAGAATTGCTCATTGAAACAATAAAAGCGACAAAAGGAATAATTACAATAGAAGAACATTTACTTGCAGGTGGAATGGGAAGTGCAATTATTGAAGTTCTTATTGATAATGGAATAAATCTGCCAGTAAAAAGGTTTGGAGTTAAAGATAAATATTTGTATGCTTATGGTGGAAGAGAAAATATACAAAAAATATGTGGATTAGATAAAGAAAGTATTGTTAAAGATATACTTAATTGGAAAGCAAACTAAATTTAATAAAAAATCTTATCAAATAAAAAAAGAAGTTGATTATAATACTTAAGAAGGAAATTTGAAACTAAAGAAGAATCAATTTTACCCTGTTGGGCAAAGGAAATAATTGATTGAGGAGAAGAATATACATTATAAGCAGTTAAAAAAATAATTTGAATAAAGAGTGTCTCTATTATGTAAAAACAACTTAAAATTAAAAAATTTTTCTTATTTAAAGAAAAAATATGCTTAATACCAAAACAAATAATTAAAGATATAATCGGAAGTAATCCTGTATGTGCAAGTCCTGATAATTCTTTCACTGGCATAACAACTATTCCTAAGAAATAACTTAAAAAAAAGAAAAATATCCAGAAATTAAAAAAAGTAAATTTTTTATAATTTTTAAAAAAGAAAAACAAGAGAAAAATCGTTAAAGAAAATGTTAAACTTGCTGGTAAAGTGCATAAATAAACAGAGTGAAGATGGTTAAAAATTTTGAAAAAAGACCCACAGTTTCGGAAAATATAAATATAATATTTTACAGGGAATGGATATAAAGTTTTGAAGAAGTTATATATGTCCTTTCCAATCCTTCCAGTTAAATTTAAACTTTTCTGTTGTTGGTAGATATTTGTGCTTAAAAATGCCTTATAAATACCATAATTCTTAATTGCCCATGAAAAATATGTAAAAATTGTAAAAAGAAAAATCAAGTAAAATAAAAATGATTTTTTAATTAAATTTCTATTTAAAAATGTCTTATAAGTTAAATGTAAAAATACAGGAACTATATAACAGCCAGCAGAAAAATGAATAATAAAACTAATTCCAAATAAAAAACTTGAAAATAATAAAGAAAGATTGTCTTGATAATTGAGAAATTTAAGATAAAAATAAAGACCTAAAATAATATAAAAAGCACAGAAAGCTTTTGTCCAAGTATATGTGATTTGTCTTGAAATTGCAGGATTTAAAAACATAATAATAGATATTATTAAAAATAATTTTTTGTTTTCAAGTTTTAAATATTCTTTGCAAAATAGATAAACAACCAAGACAAGATTATAATTTAAAAAAGTTGAAATAATCTGATATTTATAAAATTCCCCTCCAATGATTGAAAGATAAAAAAAACAGACAATATTAAAAAATGGTGGTCTTGATGGAATTATATATCCTTCAAATACAATATTCTTTGGTAATCTATCAAGAAAAAAAATACTCCTTAAATAATGTTCAAACCAATCCCAAGAAAATAAACCACCAAAATAAAGAGGAATAAAAAATTGATATATTACAAAAATCAAAAATGTTATTAGAAAATTTCTCAATAATTTACTCTCTTCAAAATCAAAATCTTTTAAAACAAGATAAGGAATAGAAAGAATCAAAAATAACAAAAGAAAAAAACCATTGAAGATTGCAAAATTTACATTAAAAATATAACTTAAAAAACCCAAAATATAAAATAAGAAAAAACTTATAGCAAAACTTAAAACAACTTTCTCTTGTTTTTTTAAAGGTAAAAATTTTGTTATTAATCTACCAGGAAAATATCCAGTAAAAAATACAAAAAAAATTAATATAAAAATTTCTAAAAAATCCAT
>CALIVE010000061.1 GCA_938048445.1 Minisyncoccota bacterium
AAGTCTTAAAAGGCTTTTTGTCAAAAACCCAATAATATTTTCTGGTCTTGTGCCAATACGAATTTCTCTTTGAAATCTCATTGCAAAATTATTAAAATCTTTATTTAAAAAGGAATCTAATAAAGCGAAAAGTTGGCTATCTGTTGGCCATCTAATTAATTCAACCAATTCTTCCTTAGTTAATTGTTTATTGTTCTTATAATAACTAATTTTTTTTAATTCATTTAATAAAGCAGTTGGGGATTGCAGAAAAATTTGAGCTAAACTTTTTAAAAAACTTTGAGGAATTTTTAACTTTTTTTCTTGAAGATATTTTTCAAGAAATTGTTCAAATTCTTCGGGTTTTTTAAATTTAAGGGAAGGAATTATTTCTACTTTATGGGGAATTTTCAAATCTTTAAGTTTTTTTATTAATACTTCGGGTTTATTTTGCCTGAAAATTAAAGCAACATTTTTATCTCTCAAAGAATTTAAAAAATCTATTTTTAAATCAATTTTATCTAAATCAGTAATAATTAAAGCAACATCTTCTGAGAATAGTCTTTTGTTAATAAATTGGTTAAAGTTTGACTTAAAATCCTTATCTTTAAAAGATAACTTTATCTTATTTTTCCAACCCAATTTTTCTAAATTTTCTTCAATTAAAAAATCTTCTTCGCCTACAAATATATAAATCATTAAAAAATTTTAGCAAAAACAAACTATTTTGAACTATTTAATTAGCTATTTAATTAGTTCTTTCAACTCTTTTGCAGGAGTGAAGCGAGGAACTTTTTTAGCAGGAACAGTAATTTTTTCACCTGTCTTTGGATTAATAGCTGTTCTTGCTTTTCTTTCGCGGACTTTAAATGTTCCTAAGCCAGTTATTTTTACTTTATTACCTTGTTTAATATATTGACCAACTAATTCTGCAAAATAATTGAGGATTTCGACTACTGTTTTTTTAGGCAAATCAAATTTTTCGGCTATTTTTTGAGCAACCTGGTCTCTTTTAATTGTTTGTGCCATTTTAAATTATTAATTTAATACGACCAAATTATATTTAAATTTTAATATATTTTTCCAAAAAATTTTTAAAAATTGTGGATAAATTATTTAGCATATTCGATAGCCCTATTTTCTCTTATAACAACTACTTTGATTTCTCCTGGGAATCTTATAGTTTCTTCGATTTTTTGGGCTAATTCTTGAGCTAATTTAAAAATCTCTAAGTCAGAAATCTGTTCAGGTCTTACAAAAACCCATAATTCCCTTCCACCACTTATTACATAAGCTTTTTCAACAACATTAAAACTATAAGCTAATTTTTCCAAGCTTTCAACTCTTTGCAAATAAGCCTCCATAGCTTCAGAACGAGCTCCAGGTCTTTTTGAAGAAATAGCATCAGCTGCTAAAACTATATAAGCTTCAGGAATTGCAAAGGGATAAGTTTCATGATGAGAACGCATTGCTAAAATAACCCTTTCATCAACACCAAATTTTTCTAAAATTTTAATACCAATCTCTAAATGAGAACCTTCCATTTCATGAGTTACAGCTTTTCCAATATCATGTAAAAACCCAGCTTTTTTAGCAAGCTCAGCATCACAACCTATTTCCTCAGCAATCATTCTTGCAAAAATAGCAGTTTCTATTGAATGTTGCAGAAGGTTTTGGCCATAACTGTATCTAAATTTTAATCCTCCCATCAAATGTAAAATTTCTTGTGGTAAATCAAAGATATTCAACTCAGCTGCAGCTTGTTCGCCAGCTAATTTAATCTCTTTATCGATTTCTTCTTTTGCCCAAATAACTGCTTCTTCTATGGATGCCGGATGAATTCTTCCATCTTTTATAAGCCTTTCTAAAGCTAAACGGGCTGTTTCCCTTTTTATAGGGTCAAAAGAAGAAATGGTTACTAATTCAGGGGTCTCATCGATAATTAGTTGAACACCGGTTAATTTTTCAAAATATCTTATATTTCTTCCTTCTTTTCCAATTATTCGACCCTTCATTTCTTCACTTGGTAAATTAACAACAGTAATATTGATTTCATTAGCAACTGACCGGCTATAACGGGGTAAGGCTTCAAGAATAATCTCCCGAGCTTTTTCTTCAATAACTTCTTTTTGATAGTTAATTAATTTAGTTAATCTCTGGGTTAAAATTTTTTCATTTTCTTTTTCTAAATTTTCAAAAAGAATTTTTAAAGCCTCCTCCTTAGAAACTCCACTAATTTCTTGTAACTTTTCTTCATATAACTTCTTTAGATTTTCGACTTCTTTTTCTTTTTCTTCTAATTTTATAAGATCTAATCTATATTTTTCCCTTTCCTCTTCTAAACTTTTTTCCAACTTATCCAAAACATCTTCTCTTCTTGAAATTCTTTCTTCTCGAGCTTTTAAATCTTCTAAAATTTTTAATCTTTCATTTTTGGCATCCTCAACAATTTTTAAGGCTTTCTCTTCAGCTTCTAAAAGAATTTCTTTTTCTTTTCTTTGAAGTTCTTCTATCCTCGCTTTAAGTTTTTGTTCTAAAGATGTAGCTTTTCTTTGGATAAAAAGAAACCTGATTAGGATTCCTGTGATAATTCCTATTAAAAAAATTAGGGAAAATTGTAAAATGGTCAGTAGTTGGTCGTTGAATTGCATGGTAATTTTGAAAAGTCCAAATTACGGCCTTCATATTATAATTATATTAAAATTGCTAAAATGAAAAAAATAGTTTTAATTATTTTAAATGGCTTAGGAGAAGGCAAAAAAAATTTTACTAATCCCTTTCATCTTGCTAAAAAGGATTTTTTTAATTTTATTAGAGAACATTTTCCCTTTTACCTTCTTCAAGCCTCAGGAATATCAGTTGGTTTACCATGGAATGAACCAGGAAATACTCAGATTTCTCATTTAAGCATAGGCATAGGAAAGGTTTATTATCAATACTATCCACGAATAACTCTTGCTATTAAAAATGGAAGTTTTTTTGAGAACGAGGTTTTAAAAAATATTTTGGAACATTCAAAAAAATATAATAGTCGAGTTCATTTAGTAGGGCTTTTAACAAATGCTATTATCCATTCATCATTTGATCATTTAATAGCTCTTTTAGAATTTTTTAAGAATAATAATTTTAAAAATGTTTTTTTGCATCTATTTTTGGATGGTATTGACTCTAAACCTCAATCTGGCTTAGAAATTTTAAGTATCTTAGAGAATAAGTTAAATGAATTAAAAATCGGAGAAATTGCTACTCTTTGTGGAAGAAGTTATGGAATGGATATGAGCAAAAATTGGTTAATAAAAACAGCAATAGCTTTTAATTTAATAACTCAAGGAGCTGGAAGATTTGTAGAAAATTATAAAGAATATATCAAAAATATTTATGAAAAAAACCCTAATTTTGTTGATAAAGACTTAGAGCCGTTAGTAATTAAAAAAGATGGAATTGTCAAAGACAATGATGTAATATTTTTTTTCAACTTCAGAGAAGATGGTATGGAGCAATTAGCCAGAGCTTTTTTAGAACCTAATTTTGATAAATTCAAAAGACCTACCAAAAATAATTTAATGATTGCTTCAATGACAAAGTATCTAAAGGATGTTGATTATCCAGTTGCTTTTCCACCAGAAAAGATTACTACTTCCTTAACAAAAATTTTAGCTGAAAATAATCTGAAACAAATTAAGATAGTTGAACAAAGTAAATCTTTAAATTTAACTTATTATTTTAACGGCTTGGTTAAAGAAAAATATCCTGGTGAGTTCTGGAAAATCGTTCCTGATTTTGAAGGAGATTTAAATGAAAATCCCTTAGGGCAATCAGATCTTATAACTGATTTAGTAATTGAAAGTATCAGGGAAGGTGTCTATGATTTTATTGTTGCTCTTTATTCAGCGCCAGATAGAATTGGACATACCGGAAATTTAAATTTAGGAATAAAAGTTATTGAAGGTTTAGATAGCTTGTTAAAAAATATTTACGAGTTTATAAAAACAAGGAGAGATTTTTCTTTAATTATTATGGGAGATCACGGGAATTTAGAAACCCAAATTAATCTTTTGACAGGTGAACCTTATACTCAACATACTAATAATCCTGTTCCTTGTTATATAATTGATAATGATTTTTATTTTGAAAATAAAACACAAATGATCATAAATAATGAAAAGAAAATAAGGGGTACTTTGATTGACATTCCGGCAACAATTTTAAATCTTATGGGAATAAATATCCCTAAGGAATTTGAAGGAAAAAATTTATTAGCAAAATTGTAAGATGAATACCGAGAATAAGATTTTAATAATTTTTTTAGTAACATTTCTTATAAGCTTATTTGTGATTTCAACAAATTTTTTAAAATTTAAATTTGGTTTGGAAATTGCTGGAGGAACTATTTTATACTATAATGCTGATATTTCAAAAATGGATGAAAAGGAAGTAGAAAGCAATCTTCAAGCTATTAAAGATTTAATTGAAAGAAGAATAAATTATTTAGGGATTTCAGAAATTAAAGTTACTTATTCAAGAAATGGACGAATTACTGTTGAAATACCTCATATTAAAGATCCTGAATTAGCGAAAAAAACCATCGGTGAAACTCCTATTTTAGAATTTCGAGTTCCTTTGGAAAACGGCACAACAACTTTTGTTAATTCTCCACTTACAGGAAAATATTTAAAAAATGCTAATGTTGAATTACATCCTCAAACAGGATTACCTGTTGTTACTTTAGAATTTGACGCTGAAGGTGCAAAAATCTTTAGTGAATTAACAGAGAAATATCTTGGAAAGCCGATAGCTATTTATTTAGATAATCAACCAATATCAACTCCGGTGGTTAGAGAAAAAATAACTACTGGAAGGGCTATCATTGAAGGGAATTTTGATTTAAAACAAGCAAAAGATTTAGCCAATAAATTGAAACAAGGAGCCTTACCTGTTGCTCTTGAATTGGTTGGTAGTAATGTTGTTAACCCTATTTTAGGTGAAGAAATTTTAAAGAATGGGATATTTGGTGGAATTTTAGGAATTTTATTAGTTATGATTTTTATGCTTTTATTTTATAAATCGCAAGGCTTAATAGCAGATATTGCCCTTTTGTTTTATATAGCCTTTAATCTTTTCTTATATAAATTATTCGGAATACACCTTTCAATTTCAGGAATTGTTGGTTTTATCTTATCAGTAGGAATGGCTGTTGATGCTAATATTTTGATTGCGGAAAGGATTCTTGAAGAAAAAAAGATCTTGCCTATAAAAAATGCTATTATAAATGGATTTTCTCGTGCATGGACATCGATTAGAGATTCAAACATTTCTACAATAATATCTTGCCTTTTAATGTATTTGATAACTACTTCTTTTGTAAAAGGTTTCGCATTAACCTTAGGTTTAGGGGTTTTAATAAGTATGTTAACAGCTGTTTATTTTACTAAAATAATTACTCTTAAATTCATAAAATAATTAGGGTTGAATTTGATTTAATTTTGGATAAAATTTTAATTATTATGGGAAAAATTTTCAGTGAAGAAGCTTATAAAAAATTAAAAGAAGAATTAGAAAGATTAAAGAAAGTAGAAAGAAAGGTAATTGCTGAAAAAATAAAAACTGCAAAAGAATTTGGTGATTTAAGTGAAAATACTGAATATCAAACAGCACTTGAAGAACAGAAAAAATTAGAAAAAAGAATTTTTGAATTGGAAGAATTATTAAAAAATGCTAAGATTATTAAAAAGAAAACTAAAGGAAGCAAATCTAAAATTGATATAGGAACAGAAGTAATTTTATTAGACCTTGAAACCAAGAAAAAGAATAAATATCAGATAGTTGGCTTTGGAGAAGCAAATCCTTTTGAAAATAAAATATCTCCTGAATCTATTTTAGGTAAGGCATTATTTGGTAAAGAAGAAGGAGATATATTTGAAGTTGACCTTAACGGGAAAAAGAAAAGATTCAAAATTCAGAAAATTTTATGAAGATTTTTTAGCCTTGTCTATTATCTCTAAAAATTCTTCTTCATTTAATATTTTAATATTAGGGTATTTTTTTGCTTTTTCCAATTTGCTTCCTGGATTTTTACCGACAACTAAAAAATTAACCTTTGATGAGATTGAATCTACTGCTTGTCCTCCTAATTCTTCAACTATTCTTTGAGCTTCAGCTCTTGTAAATTTTTCCAATTCTCCAGTAAAACAAAAAGTTTTCCCTTTTAAATAATCAGAAATAATTTTTGGTTTCTCTTCAACAATTTCAACCCCAAAATCAGTTAGTTTTTGAAGAAATATCTTATTATTCTCATTTTGAAACCATTGATAAATAGACTTAGAAATTACTTCACCAAATCCCGGGATTGTTGAATAATGGGTAGGTCTTAATTTATTAGCGATTTCCCATAAATCTATTGGTTTTTTAATTACCCCATATCTTTTGAAGAATTCTCCTAATAGCTTTGCATTTTCTTCACCAACATGCTCAATTCCTAAACTATAGATAAATCTTGCAAGTGGTATTTTCTTTCTACTTTCAATACTCCTTAAAATATTTCTTTCAGAAACAATATCAAAACCAGGAAGTTTTCTTAACATTCCTGGTTTTAAAGCAAAAATATCAGCAGAATCTTGGATTAAATTATTATCTAAAAGCTTATCCACTATTTTAGGTCCCAAACCAACAATATCAAAAGCTGGCTTAGAAATAAAGTGATAAATTTTTTCTTTCTGAAGAGCATAGCATTTTTTATTTGGACATTTATAATAAGCACCCTCTTTAATGATATCACTTCCACAAACAGGACATTTTTTAGGAAAAATAAAACTCTTTTCTTTACCTGTTCTTAATTCTTTAATAACTCCTATAACTTGTGGGATAACATCTCCGGCTCTTGCTATTATTACAGTATCTCCTATCTTTACATCAAGTCTTTTGATTTCATCTTCATTATGTAAAGAAGCTCGAGAAACAATTACTCCTCCTACTTCTACTGGTTTTAAAATTGCTACCGGAGTTAATATACCTGTTCTTCCTACTTGTAAAATAATATCTTCAATAACAGTTGTAGCTTGTTTTGGTGAGAATTTAAAAGCTATTGCTCCTCGAGGAGCTTTACCAACAACTCCTAATTTTTCAAAAATATTATTTTCATTTACTTGAACAACAACACCATCTATCTCAAAACTTAATTCATCTCTATGTTTTTCCCAGTAGTCTCTAAATTCTTGAACTTCTTTTAAATTGGCACATCTTTTAGTATAAGGATTAGTTTTAAATCCTAAACACTTTAAAATAATATGCTCTTCTTCATGAGTTTTTTGGCCTAAGTTTGTTACCAAATCATAAATAAAAGAATCTAACTTTCTTTGAGCAGTTATTTTAGGATCTAATTGCCTTAAAGAACCTGAAGCTGCATTTCTTGGATTAGCAAAGGGAGCTTCATTATTTTTAATTCTTTCTTGATTTAGATTTTCAAAATCTTTTTTATGCATAAAAACTTCGCCTCTAACTTCAATTTTTGAGGGATAATTATCCTTAAATCTTTCAATTATCTCTTCACTCAAACCTTCTTTTTTCATATTTTCAATAATTTTTTCTCTTGGCAAAAGTTTTAAAGGAATAGCTTCAATTGTTTTTATATTTTGAGTAACATCTTCACCAAGATAACCATCTCCTCGAGTAGCTCCAATTGTTAAAATTCCATTTTCATAAATTAATTTAATAGCTAAACCATCGATTTTAAGTTCACAAAAATATTCAAATTTTATATTTTCTGGCAACAATTTTTTATTTCTTTCTTCCCAATTTTTTAAATCCTCTAAAGAAAAAGCATCATTGAAAGAAAGCATTGGAATTTCGTGTCTTACTTTTCTGAATTCCTTTAAAGGAGCACCACCTATTCTTTGAGTTGGAGAATCTGGAGTTATAAATTGAGGAAATTTTTGTTCTAATTCAAATAATTCTCTTTTTAAAGCATCTTCAACTTCAATAGGAACAAGTTCTTTATTTAAGACATGCCTTGAATATCTATATTCATCAATTAATTTTTTAAGTTGTTCTATCCTTTCTTTAGCCTCTTCAGGGGTTAACTCCTTCATTTTAAAAATTAGTACGATATCAAAAATAATGTTCTATTATATCTTCCACTAATACCTTCTGAATCTATCCTTAGAATCGTTGATTCTCCTACTGAAGAAGTTGAAATTTTCAGATTAAAGTGAATTTTTCCTCTTTGGCAATTTTCAGACATACCAACACTCTGACCCTGATCAAAACTTCTACGAAAGGAACAGGAATTCATCATTACATTACTTAAAGAATCGCTTACTGTATCAGTAGCCATATTTTGATTAAGTATCTCTAACTCTAAACCAGCTTCAGCACTGGCTAAAGCTTGATAAGTTTCTGTTGTTTCTTGCCAAGATTTTAATTGACCCAAAATAGGTAAAAGTAATGCAAAAACAATGATTGAAGTAGAAATGATTGCAAAAACTGTAATTATTAAAACTTGAGCTTTTTTTATTATTGGCATGGTGAACCAGCGAACATACTATTAATTGGTGCTACAGAAATTTGAAAATTTATCGGAATTTCTTGAAAACCAACTTTTGCTTTCCCAGAAAGAGCCAAGGTTGTAAGCATAACTTTTACTCCGTCACCAGAAAGAGTAGCTGTAGCAACATTAATTTTAAACTCATCAATCGTGATAATGTTCGGATCTGTTAATGAAGACGAAGCATTTTCCAGTTCATATATTAGAGAATTATTAGCTTTATAAATTTTTACTTTCTTACAATCATATGACCTTTTAAACTCTATTTCATTTGTAGCAGTTTCAGAA
>CALIVE010000062.1 GCA_938048445.1 Minisyncoccota bacterium
GAAAAAAGGTGGACATGGAAAAGTAAATTTAAAGAAAGCCATAAAAGAGTCTTGCGATTGTTATTTTTATGAACTTGCAAAAAAAATAAATATTGATGATTTATCAGAATTGGCTACCAATCTTGGTTTAAATAATACATACAATATCGGTCTTTCTAATGCTCAAAAGGGTCTAATTCCAAATAAAAAATGGAAAAGAACAAATTTAGAGCAAGGTTGGTACCAAGGAGAAACACTCATAACATCAATCGGACAAGGATATAATTTAACTTCTCCTTTGCAGTTAGCTAGTCTGTATTCAGCATTACTAAATGGCGGAAGGTTCCCCTCTCCAAAGCTTATCAAAAATGAACCATCAGAATATCTTGGTGAGGAACTTAATTCTAGCCATCAAAAGGCAATTTTAAATGCCTTAAAAGCTGCTGTCCAAGAACCTTCAGGAACAGCCTATAAACTAAATTTAGACAACCCAAATTTTGTAAAGATAGGAGGTAAAACAGGAACTTCCCAAGTAGTTAGAATTAAAGAGGAAGATAGAGAAGATGATCTTTATAAAACCAAGGAAATCGAGGATAGATTTAAAGATCATTCAGTTTTTGTTGGTTATGCGCCAATTGATGAGCCAAAATATATAGCTTCTGTGATTATTGAAAATGGCGGCTCAGGCTCGGCGGTTGCGGCCCCCATAGCGCATAAAGTTTTAAACTTTGCCTATCAAGAAAATGTTTAAAGATTTTAAATCATTACTAAATATCAATTGGATTTATTTTTTTCTTCTATTGATAATTTTTTGGGTAGGAGAAATTAACCTATATTCTGCAGCAGGTGGCAATCTTGAACCTTGGGCTATCAGTCAATTAAAAAGATTTATTATATTTTTACCTATCGTATTTTTTATTTTATTACTCCAGCCAAAATTTATTTTTAATTTTACAGAATTAATACTCATAGCTGTCATGTTAGGCCTACTTATTACTCTTTTTTTTGGTTACACGGGTATGGGAGCCAAAAGATGGATAAGAGTAGGTGGTTTTAATTTACAAGTATCTGAATTTGCAAAAATTTCTTTAGTTATATTTATGGCCAAATATTTTCATAAGTTAAATGCCCAAAAAACAATTGGGTTAATTAGATCAATCATCCCTTTATTGATATCTATAGCTTTGTTTTTATTAGTGGCTGTGCAGCCAGATCTTGGTACTGCTTTAATCATCTTAATTCTTGGCCTAGTCGCCATTTTCTATGCAGGAATAAAATTAATTTACCCAATACTTTCTATAATATTAATTGCTCTTGTGAGTCCATTTTTGTGGACTTTATTAAAACCTTATCAACAAAATAGAATAATGATTTTTTTAAATCCTGATTTAGACCCCTTGGGTAAGGGTTATCATATTATTCAATCAAAAATAGCTATAGGATCTGGAGGTTTAAATGGAAATGGCTTTCTTGAGGGCTCTCAAAGTAGTTTGGATTTTCTTCCTGAAAAAGAAACTGATTTTGTTTTTGCTATTTTTTCTGAACAATTTGGATTTACAGGATCTCTAATATTAATTTCAATTTTTTTAATATTTTTTCTTATACCTATTTTTAAAACTTTCAAATTAACCCAAGTGTTTAATAAAATAATCCTATTTGTTTTATCATTTAAAATATTCTTTGAATTTTTGATCAATGTTTCAATGACAATCGGATTGCTTCCTGTAGTTGGAGTAGCGCTACCTTTTATGTCTTATGGAGGTAGTTCACTATTGAGTAATATGATTATTTGTGCATTATTGATGAACTTAATGTCAGTAGAAGAAAAAAAGAGAATGTTTTCATGAATAAATTAGTCAAACGCCCATGGGGCACATATACCGTATTAGCTAAATCCAAAGATTATCTTTTAAAAAAAATCACTGTACTGCCCGAAGGAGTACTCTCATATCAATCACATAATTATCGATCAGAACATTGGGTAATAATTGAGGGTAAAGCCACAGTAATTATCAACAATCGCACTTATTATAAATCTGAAAATGAAAATATATTTATTCCTAAAAAAGCCAAACATAGGGTTTTGAATGAAAGTGCAAAAAAAAAGCTTGTGATTATTGAAGTTCAAACAGGGACTAAGTTTCTTGAGAGTGATATTAAAAGATATTCTGATATTTATGGGAGAAATAATTAAATGAAAATATTAGCAGAGATTTCTGTGGGAGAACTTTTCGATAAAATTACAATTTTAAAAATAAAAACCCAAAAAATTCAGGACTCAGAAAAACTTACCAATATTAAAAATGAGTTAAATTTTCTTAATAACCAAGCTTCAAATATTAACGTCAAAGATAAGGAATCTTTGAATAAAAATATTAATAAACTTCAATCAATTAATGAGGAGTTATGGGATATAGAAAATTATAAAAGAGATTGTGAAGCCAATAAAGATTTCGGAGAGAAATTTATTGAATTATCTAGGGATGTTCATTTCAAAAATGATATTCGTGCACAAATAAAAAAAGAAATTAATCTATTAACTGACTCAACAATAGTTGAAGAAAAAGAATATTCTAAGTATTAACGCTATAAAGACTGACTAACTTATCTTTCATTTTAGATCTGCCATTAAGAAAAGCTAACTCTAATAAAATTATAACCCCGAGTGTCTTTGCTTTTGTCTTCTTAATTAGTTTAAGTGAGGCTTGGATGGTGCCGCTAGTAGCAAAAATATCATCTATTATTACCACTTTATCTTTTTCTTGAAGCATATCTTTTTGTATTTCTAATTGGTTTTTCCCATATTCAAGTTTGTAACTAGTACAAAATGTTTTTCCTGGTAACTTTCCTTTTTTTCTAATCATAACTAACTTAAGTTTTAGTTTGTAGGCTACAGCTGCTGCAAAAATAAAGCCTCGAGAGTCAATCCCTACTATAGTATTTGCTCTCATTTTTTTTACCTCACTAGTCATCTTGTTTACAATTTTATTAAACTCTTTTGGGTTAGCGAGAATTGTAGCAATATCATAAAAAGCGATACCTTTTTTGGGAAAGTCTTTTATAATTCTGATACTTTTAGGTGCGCCTTGCATGAAGAAACAGATTAAATCAGTATTTAACAAAAAAAACAAAAAGAAAATTATTTGTTTAACTTCCTATAGTTATAATTTTACAAAAATTATTGATGGTTTAGTTGATGTAATACTTGTTGGTGATTCGATGGGAATGGTTCTTTATGGGATGAATAACACAAGAGAAATTACTGATGAGATCATGATTAGACATGCATCTGCAGTTAAAAAAGCTTCTAGAAATTCTTTAGTATTCTTTGATCTTCCTTATTCAAAAAAGTTTTCTGAAGATAATATTATTAGAAGAACTATAAAGATTTTTAATCAAACAAAATGTGATGGTGTCAAAATTGAAGGAAATTCAGAATTAGTAGATGTCATTAAATATTTAAAAAAAAAGAGTATTCCGGTGATGGCCCATGTCGGTCTTCAACCTCAAAAGTTTTCATCTGCAAGTAAATTTAAAATATATGGACGGAAAGAAGATGATTTAAAAAACATATTAAACGATTGTAAAGCTCTAGAAAAAGCTGGGGCAATCTCATTATTATTAGAGGGAATGGTTACAAAAATTTCCAAGCAAATCACTTTTTCATCAAAAATTCCAACAATTGGTATAGGCGCCTCTGAATTTTGTGATGGTCAGATTTTAGTATCCGAAGACATGTTAGGTATGTTTACAGAGTACCATCCAAAGTTTGTAAAGAAGTATGCAAATCTATCTTCCAATATACAAAATGCTATTAAAAGATTCAGCTCAGAAGTAAATAGCAATAAATTTCCAAACAGAAAGTTTAGATATGATTAATTTTTTCTTTGAATAGAGCTAACTAACAAGTCTTTAAAAAGTCCTGATTGTTTGTTCTTATATTTATTTAAGATAATTTCAGATTTTATTTGGTATTTTTTTGCATAATTTAAACAATCTCTTTTAATTTCATTTTTTTTCAATTTACTTAAAATTATATTTAAATCTTTTTGATTTCTTTTATTTTTTGTAAACAATTTTTTAATTATCATGTAGTCTGGTTTTGATACTTTTTTTAATAATAGAATGATAGGAAGAGTAACTTTTCCTTCCATAAAATCTTTACCAATTTCTTTTCCAGTTTTTTTATCTCCAAAATAATCCAAAGTATCATCTATTATCTGAAAAATAATTCCAAAATTTATTCCTAATTTATAAAGATTAACAATTTCTTGATTTTTCTTTCCTGTAAGGATTGCAGGAACTTTCATCGCTGCACCAAAAAGTTCAGCTGTTTTTAATGAGATAATTTTAATATATTCACTGGATTTTAAGGTAACATTGTTTTCATTTGATAATTGTAAAAA